>NZ_SPQC01000045.1 GCF_004569295.1 Rothia nasimurium | reverse complement strand
GAAGGAAGAACCATGACCGACAAGACCACCCGCACCGAAGACCCCAACTACCGCGCCGTGACCGTCGAGCGGGTCGCCTCCCGCCACTACCGCGCCACCAACGCCAAGGGCGACATACTCGACTTCGGCCAGGGCGAAGGCCTGCTCACCCCCGTCGAACTGCTCCTAGCTGCTATCGCTGGCTGCTCCGCCATTGACGTCGACGTGGTCACCAGCCGCAAATCAGAACCCGAAACCTTCACCGTACACTCCTCGGGCTTGCGCAAGGTCGACGAGAACAAGGCCGTGAGCCTCGACGACATCGAAGTCAGCTTCAACGTGCGCTTCCCCGCCACCGAAGAAGGCGAAAAAGCCCGCTCCATGGTTGACCGCCTGATCAAACTCTCCGTCGAAAAAGACTGCACCGTCTCCCGCACCGTTGAACACGGTGCGTCCGTCACCTTCATCAACGAAGATAAGCAGAGCTAAATCACGCTGCCCACCCGGGGCGCAGGGCGCTCGCGGTGGTAATCTAAAGTTTGTCTTATGCCCCCTAAGCAAAACTGTTGGGGGCTCATTACCACCGAAAGTAGCAGCACACTATGTCTACTGAAGCGCAGTCTGCACCCACCGGGCAGACCAAAGAAGAGCTCAAGCGCGGCCTCGCCAGCCGCCACCTCTCCATGATCGCCATCGGCGGCGCCATCGGCACCGGCCTGTTCGTCGCGTCCGGCTCCACCATCGCAGAGGCAGGCCCCGGAGGCGCCCTGCTGGCCTACGCCCTCATCGGCATCATGGTGCTGCTCCTCATGCAGTCCCTGGGCGAAATGGCAGCTAACCTGCCCGTTGCAGGTTCCTTCCAGACCTTCGCCTCCCGCTACGTCTCAGACTCCTTCGGCTTCGCCATGGGCTGGAACTACTGGTTCAACTGGGCCATTACCGTGGCTGCTGAACTGGTGGCTGCTGGCGTCATTATGTCCTACTGGCTCCCGGACGTTCCCGGCTGGGTCTGGGCAGGCGTCTTCCTGGCCATCATCCTGGGTATCAACGTGCTTTCGGCCCGCTCCTACGGTGAATCAGAGTTCTGGCTGGCTACCATCAAGGTGGTCACCGTTATCGTCTTCCTGGTTGCCGGCATCGCCATGATTTTCGGCATCCTGGGCAACCATGACAACGGTTTCGCTAACTGGACCGACGGCGAAGCACCCTTCAAGGGCGGCTTCCTCTCTATCCTGGCTATCTTCATGGTCGCCGGTTTCTCCTTCCAGGGCACCGAGATGATCGGTGTGGCCGCTGGCGAGTCTGAGAACCCCCGCCGCGACGTGCCCCGCGCCCTCAAGAGCGTGTTCTGGCGTATTATGCTCTTCTACATCGGTGCTATCGCTATCATCGGTACCCTGATTCCCTACACCAGCCCCAACCTGCTGCGGGCGGACGCCACCGACATCGCCTACTCACCCTTTACCATGGTCTTCGAGAACGTGGGCGTTGCTTTTGCTGCTTCGGTGATGAACGCCGTCATTCTGACCGCGATTCTCTCTGCCGGTAACTCGGGCCTCTACGTTTCATCCCGTATGCTTTACGCCCTGGCTCTTGAGGGGCGTGCCCCTAAGATTTTTGCCCGCGTGAACTCCCGCGGCATTCCCATGCCCGCCCTACTCATGACCGCCGCTATCGGCCTCTTCGGCTTCGTCTCTGCCGTGGTGGGCGAGGGCTCTGCCTACACCTGGCTGATTAACATCTCCGGCCTGTCGGGCTTCATCACCTGGGTGGGCGTGGCGATTTGCCACTACCGCTTCCGCCGCGCCTACGTTGCCCAGGGGAACGATGTTAATGATTTGCCCTACAAGGCCCCTCTCTTCCCGATTGGCCCCATCGTTGCGCTGCTGATGTGCCTGCTGGTGATTGCCGGCCAGAACTACAACGCTATCTTCGCTGGCCACTGGTTCGAGGTTGTCTCGGCCTACATCGGCCTGCCCATCATTATTGGTGTGTGGCTGGTGCATAAGCTGGTGACCGGTTCAAAGACTATCCCGCTCAAGGACGTCGACGTCTCAGGTATCGAGGTCTCAGGCAAGTAAGTCTTGCGCAAGATAGGGGAGGGCACTGGGGTTTTCCGGGGCCCTCCCCTTTCGTGTATCTCGTTGCTTTTGACTCCGGTTTGTACCAGCCCCTGCCCACTTTGAGACCGATTTCTGAACACTACGTGGTACAAAGTCGTCTGGTCAGGACGCGGACGCCTGTGAGCGGGGGAGCGCACCGGGCTAGAATGGTGTGGTTTGGTTTTGTTCTCTTGTAAGTATTCTGGGTTGAAAGGTGTGGCCGCGTGGCTAAGCTCTATTTCCGTTTTGGTGCCATGAATTCGGGTAAGTCAACTGCGCTACTGCAGGCTGCCCATAACTATGAGGAGCGAGGCCAACGCGTACTGCTGGCTAAGCCGCAGGTTGATACCAAGGGCGATACTGAGATTGTGTCCCGCCTGGGCGTGACCCGCCAGGCTGATTTTTTGGTGGGGTCGGACGACTCGGTACGCGAGCTCTTCCACGCTGCTGCTGAGCCCAATGCCGATGATAACCGCATGCACTGGCACCTGCCTGTCTCTTGCCTGCTGGTGGATGAGGCCCAGTTTCTGACTGCTGATCAGGTGGATGACCTGATGCGGATTGCGGTGGTAGAGAATGTGCCGGTGATGTGTTACGGCATTCGTACGGATTTTAGGACGCGGGCTTTCCCGGGTTCTGCCCGCCTGCTGGAGATTGCCCATACCCTTGAGGAACTGAAGACCATTTGCCGGTGCGGTCGCAAGGCGCTCTTTAACGGCCGTACCGTTGATGGAAAGTTTGTTTTTGCCGGTGACCAGGTGGCTATTGACGGCGTGCATGTGGGCTACGAGTCGCTCTGCCCCACCTGCTACCTGGAGGAATCGGGTGGGAAGCTCTATCAGTAGCTCCTGTTTTGTATAGCGTCTACACCTGTTTCTCTTGAAGAGCAACTTATCAATAAGTATTCTCATTTTGAGTCGTCTTCAAGGAGGAACAATGAAGCTTCGCTCTTATCTACTGCTGTCAGTATTCACTTTTTCTGTAGCTGATTGTGCAGTGGAATCGCAGGTCGACTCGCCGACGGAGCCTTATGTTCAGGATTCTTTGAACGCTTCTGTGAGTACTGGTCTAGTAGCGTTCTAAGCTCCCCCAGCCGCTCAAAGAATACCTGGCTTATTTGATTTAGCTTTGCGTTGATTAAGTTTTTACCTAAAGTATGAGTCTTACTTGATCTGTTATCAATATATTCGATGATTAAGTCAAACATTTTGCTACTGCTGCGCGATTTAAATGTCAATGCAACCTGGGCGTTTGTTCCTTCCGAAATTGCAATCGGGGGATGAAATTAGTGAGCTTTGAGTTGGATGGGGAGGTGTCGTCAGTGAATTTTATTGTTTGTTGATCAAGGTTAAAAGAAGCATAGAGCTTATTGTATCCAGCGGCACCGCATCCTAGGCTTGCTTCTATGAAAGATACATCTTCAGAATCTAGAGGGCGGATTTTATCGATATAAATATTTCTTATTGTGTACGAACCTTCGCCTCCCATGATAAAGTCTACATAGCCACCAGTGGCGGTAAAGTTTTCAAGTTTATTCCCTGCTATTTACTTTACTTCTTCCAGGGATTTTCCATCCAAATCATTTCTGTTATCAGTTGCTCCAATTACACCGCAAAAAGAAAATTCTGGTTTGCTAATAAAATTTTCTATAATCATCTCGTCTGATTTTGGAAAAAAATTTTGAATGACATCTGGTCCATCTGTTAGGATTGCAATCAGTCCCCCGGGGAAAACTATGGCAGCTGAAATGCCTGCACTCGCTTTAACCCAAGTTTTTATACCATTTTTCCTCATTTTTCATATTTTATTTCCTAAAGATAGATACCTATTATTTGTGTAAATATTTTTGAATTAGTAATTTTATAATTCCTAGGGGCCTCGAGATGAAGCCCCTAGGAATACTATTTCTTTATTATTTCTTTAGCCCATCCACCACATCATTCAGCGTAGCGCTCGGGCGCATCACCGCTGATGCCTTGGCGTCCTCAGGCTTGTAATAGCCGCCGAGGTCGGCGGGGGAGCCCTGGGCGTCCAGCAGCTCAGCCACAATCTTCTCCTCATTCGCAGCCAGAGCCTCAGCCACCGGGGCGAACTTAGCCGCCAGGTCGACGTCCTCACCCTGAGCAGCCAGCTCCTCAGCCCAGAACTTAGCAAGGTAGAAGTGCGAACCGCGGTTATCAATCTCGCCCACACGGCGGGAAGGGGACTTGTTCTCGTTCAAGAAAGTACCGGTCGCCTTATCCAGGGTGTCAGCCAGAACCTGGGCAGAAGCATTGCCGGTGGTCTTCGCCAGGTGCTCAAAGGAAGCAGCCAGGGCCAGGAACTCACCCAGGGAATCCCAGCGCAGGTGGTTCTCTTCCAGAACCTGCTGAACATGCTTGGGGGCAGAACCACCAGCACCGGTCTCAAAGAGGCCACCACCGTTAATCAGAGGAACAATGGACAGCATCTTGGCTGAGGTACCCAGCTCCAGGATGGGGAAGAGGTCGGTCAGATAGTCACGCAGCACGTTACCGGTGACCGAAATGGTGTCCTCACCCTTGCGAATGCGGTCAACCGAGAACTGGGTTGCCTCAGCGGGAGCCAGAATACGAATATCAAGGCCCTCGGTATCGTGCTCGGGCAGGTACTTCTCGACCTTGGTAATCAGGTTAGCGTCGTGGGCACGGTTCTTATCGAGCCAGAAGACAGCGGGGGTCTTAGAGTCGCGGGCGCGGGCGACAGCCAGCTTAATCCAGTCCTGAACGGGGATGTCCTTGGTCTGGCAGGCGCGCCAGATATCACCGGCAGAAACCCCGTGTTCAATGAGCACATCCCCTGCAGAGTTCACCACCTGAACCTTGCCGTCCGCTTCAAGCTGGAAGGTCTTGTCGTGTGAACCGTATTCCTCAGCCTTCTGGGCCATCAGGCCCACGTTGGGCACGGTGCCCATGGTGGTGGGGTCGTAGGCGCCGTTGGCGCGGCAGTCCTCGATGACGGTCTGGTAGACACCAGCGTAGGAGGAATCGGGGAGGACGGCCAGGGTGTCAGCCTGCTGGCCTGACTCGCCCCACATCTGACCGGAGGTACGAATCATCGCGGGCATGGAAGCGTCCACAATGACGTCTGAGGGAACGTGCAGGTTGGTGATGCCCTTGTCAGAGTTGACGTAGGCCAGCTCGGGGCCTTCCTGCAGACCCTTGTGGATGAGCTCGCGGACGTCCTCACGGATATCCTCGGGCAGGGTATCAATGCCGGAGATGATAGCGGCCAGGCCGTTGTTACCGTTCAGGCCAGCGGCGTCCAACTGCTCACCGTAGGTCTCAAAAAGCTCGGAGAAGTAGGCGCGCACGACGCGGCCGAAGAGGATGGGGTCAGAAACCTTCATCATGGTGGCCTTCAGATGTACTGAGAAGAGCACACCCTCAGCCTTGGCACGGGCAACCTGCTCAGCCAGGAACTTATCGAGTTCAGCTACATTCATGTAGGTGCCGTCGACGATTTCGCCAGCCAGCACGGGCACAGATTCCTTGAGAATGGTCACGGTTCCATCGGTACCGACGTGCTGGATCTTCAGGGTGTCGTCAGCCTCAATAATCACGGACTTCTCGTTAGAGAAGAAGTCGTCGTGGCCCATGGTTGCGACATTGGTCTTGGAATCTGCTGACCAGGCACCCATGGAGTGGGGGTTCTTGCGGGCGTAGTTCTTAACAGATAGAGGGGCGCGGCGGTCTGAGTTGCCCTCGCGCAGAACCGGGTTCACGGCTGAGCCCTTGACGCGGTCGTAGCGGGCGCGGACGTCCTTATCCTGCTCGGTCACAACCTCATCGGGGTAGTCGGGGATCGCAAAGCCCTTTTTCTGCAGCTCAGCGATAGCGGTCTTGAGCTGGGGCACGGACGCCGAGATGTTAGGCAGCTTGATGATGTTAGCTTCGGGGGTCTTGGCCAGCTCGCCCAGCTCGGTCAGGGCGTCCGCTACCTGCTGCTCTGCAGGGAGAATATCGCTGAACTGGGCCAGAATGCGGCCCGAAAGTGAAATATCGCGGGTTTCTACCTCAACACCGGCGGTTGAAGCGTAAGCCTCAAGAATGGGCAGGAAGGAGTAGGTCGCCAGCAGCGGAGCCTCATCGGTGTGGGTGTAGATAATCTTTGCCATGAAGGGCGTCTCCCTTGTCGCTTGTGGGCAGTTTCATTTCCAAGAATACAACGATGTGCCTGCGCTCACTAAATAAGAGAGCCTGTGTGACAACATGACTCAACTACTGAGATAGGGTTACTGATATGAGCACCGATACTTCAGCCCCGATTGTTGTTTCTGCACTTGTCATTCGTAATTCCTTGGGTGAGGTCCTCACTGTCCGCAAACGCGGCACCACCGGGTTCATGCTTCCTGGCGGTAAACCTGAGCCAGGTGAAACCGCCGAAGAAACCGCCCGTCGCGAAGCTACCGAAGAACTGGGCCTTGTTCTCGATAGCTATTCCTTGATGAATCTGGGTACCTACCAGGCGGCTGCCCTCAATGAAGCGGGGCGAACCGTCCGCGCCCATGTTTATCTTTTGGTAACCGCCGTGGGCGTTGCTGATTTAGACCAGGCTGCGCCCAGCGCTGAGATTGAGGAACTCCGGTGGGTTCACCCCGACCCTGCATGCGATGACCACAGCAACCAGGCTCCGCTGAATACTCAGCATATTTTCCCGCTTCTCACCGGCGATGATTTTGAGGACGCGGAGGCGCTACCGCCCCGGTAGGTGCTGGTGATACCGTAGAGCCTATGACTGACACCACACTCCAAGAAAAAGATCAGCAGAAAAACGCTGCCTACCTCAAGCAGCTCATCGAACACCCCCGCATGGTCGGCTTGGCGGCAGGCCGCACAGGCGCGCCCGTGCTCACCGTCAACACCCTCAACAAGGACAGCGCAAAGTGGCGCCCCCGCCTCTGGGCCCTTCCTGCAGGGCAGGAGGGCAAGTCCTACCCGCTGACGGCACCCGAGTCGGGCGCCTCCGTCCTGACCATTACCGATGAGGGGCACATCTACCTGACCCTGGGCAAGGACGTCGACGAAGCCGACTCCAAGAGCCTCAAAGGCGTCTACCGCCTACCTGAGCACGGCGAACCCGAACTCATCTTCACCCACCCCGGCGGCGTAGACGCCCTCGCAGTACGCCAGCGCGGTGAAACCACCCGCTACATCTACAGCGCCAAAGCCCACCGGGGTAGCCTCGAAGAGCAGGCTAAGACCCTCGACGAACGCGAGAAAACCGCCACCTCCGGCGTGCTCTACACCGAATTCCCCACCCGCTTCTGGGACCACGACCTGGGTACCGGCGTCCGCGTCCTCTACGTTAAGGACGGGGGCGGCGAACCCCGCCGTATCGCCCTGCCTGGCGACCGTTCAGAGCTGGCGGGCTTCGAAGTCTGCCCCACCGGCGACCGCGCCGCTATCACCCTGCATACCAAGGCCCGCGGCATTCACCAGCGCTACAGCACCTGGCTGCTTGACCTCAACGGCGAGAAAGAACCCCAGCTGCTGGCCGAAGCGACCGAAACCCATGACTACTCAGCAGGTGCCTTCACCCCGGACGGCAGCGGCCTGGCTATCATCGAGGTGCGCCGTTGGCTGCCCGGCCAGTCCATCAAGGTCAACGCCAGCCACTACAGCTTCGAGACCGGCCAGCTGACCGAGCTCTCCCGCGACGTCGACCGCTGGGCTGGCGACATCGTGTGGATTGATAGTACCCGCTACGCCTTCGTCACCGACCATCTGGGGGCTACCGCCATCTACATTGGCAGAATCGACGGTGGTGCTACCCGCGCACTGGTTGAGGACGGCGCCAGCCACTTCTCAGCCCTGGCCTACAACGAAGGGGCCCTCATTGCCCTGCGCGATGCCCACCAGCACTCGGCCTACCCCGTCCGCGTCGATATCGAAACCGGCGACGTGACCCGCCTGGCTTCGCCGGTCGAAGAGCTGCGCGCCCCGGGCCGCTTTGAGCGACTGAGATCCACCGCAGCTGACGGCACCGAGTTCACCTCCTTCCTCGCCCTGCCTGAAAAGGAGGCGGACGGCCCCCTTCCCCTGCTCGTCTTTGCGCATGGCGGCCCCTGGGGGTCCTGGAACTCCTGGACCTACCGCTGGAACCCCTGGGCCTTCACCGAAGCTGGCTACGCTGTGCTCATGCCCGACCCCGCGATTTCCACCGGCTATGGCCAGCACATGCTCGACCGCGGCGGCGACGACCTGGGTGGCACCCCCTACACTGACATTATGCAGGTGGTTGAAGAGGTCTCTGCCCGCGACGATATCCAGGGCGATAACGTAGCCTTCTCGGGCGGCTCCTACGGCGGGTTTATGACCAACTGGGTGGCAGGACGCGCGGGCACCCGCTTTAAGTGTTACGTCACTCATGCCTCAATCTGGGACTACAACACCATGTACTACCTTTCAGATAACGGTGCTTGGCACGAATGGAAGGTCGAGTTCGGGGGAGAGGGCGACAGTATCTCACCCCGTCATCGTGCTGCCGATATCGAGGCTCCTATGTTGGTAATTCACGGTGATAAGGACTACCGTGTACCCATCGGTCAGGCCCACCATCTCTGGGCTGACCTACAGCGCTACTCCCCGGAACTAGGCCACAAGTACCTCTACTTCCCCGATGAAGGGCACTGGATCCTGAAGCCCAGCAACTCCCGCCTCTGGTACCAGGTCTTTACAGCCTGGCTAGACCAGCACCTCCTGGGCCAAGAGTTCAAGACTCCTGAAATTCTGGGCTAGGCTCTCTGCCTGCCCTGAGCTGCCCGCATGGTAAAGGGCACCTACCCCGTAACGGGGTAGGTGCCCTTTTGCTAGGCGTTTTAGCTCTTACCTAAGTCAGGCTTCTTGGCTGCCTCGGTCTTTGCGGTCTCAGCCTTGGTTGCCTCAGCTTTGGTCTCGGTAGAGGTGGTAACTACGGTTGCGGGGTCAATAGTCGGCTTCTCTTCAGCCTTGACGCTCTCGCCCTTATCGATGATGAGGGGGGCGTCTATCCAGGTGGAGCCGTCAACGGGGAGGAAAGGCAGCTCGTGGGTTACACCTTCACCCTTATCGGTTACCAGGGGGTTGAGGTTCTCGGCGACCCAAGTGTAACCGTCCATATCGCCGGTAACGGGAGAGATCTAGGCAGAGCCTTCGTCTACAAAAAGCTCAACTGTGAGCTTTACTCCCAGGAATCGTATGGCTAACTCTCTGCGAGTATCTGTAATTCACTATTAAATCTACCAAGATGTTCGAAAAAATCTTACATGTTTAGCGGCGTCAAGCTATGACTAGGATTTATAACATATTCGAAAGTTGTTTGACTCTGCAATGGACTTAATATAAACAAAATTTGAAATAACCCTGTACTTATCTACCCATTTATTCTGCTGTGTGTCGAGAGTTCAGCCTGCGTTTAACAAGCGATACTGTGGGGCCAATATTAACAACAACCCATAGGGGGTTTGTTATAACGAGCAACATAAATACAGTGCGTAAAAGTGATGAGGCATTTTCGGCGAGCGTGAGATAGTTAAGCCAAATGGTGGCTCCAAAATATAAAACGGTGCCCACTACTAAATAAACTATTGCCCACCAGAATTCGCTGGCTGATGCATGGCCTTTACTATTCCAGTAGTGCCGGTAAAAGAGGCGTACAGCCCCCGCAAAGCCTACCTGCTGGGCCACGGCCGGGTCGCGAAGCTCGTCCGGGTGCTCCTCATCGTCGAACCCATCGAGGTTGAGGGCTTCGGGGGTATCTTCCCGGGGTTCTTCGCTGTGAATATAGCGGGTAGGCTTGTGCTCAGACATACCCTCAAGAATACCTAAACCGCAGGAGTCGACGATGACCACCCTTCTGCTGACCTATTTCGGCCCCTTTGAAGGGGTGCCCATCAACCCCAGCCAGGCAGTAGCACTTGGGGCACAGAAAGCCCTGGTGATCTCGGCTCCACATCTCACTGTTGAGGTTCACGAACTGCCGGTGGAGTTCGCCGAATCAAGCCGGGCGCTGGGTAAGCTCTTGGAGCGCATCAAACCTGAGCTAGCCATAAGTCTTGGTGTTGCGGCTGGCCGCGATAAGGTCAGCCTGGAACGAGTTGCCATCAATCTCGACTCTGCCCGCATTCCAGATAATGCTGGTGCCCAGCTCATCGACCAGCCCATCCGCAGTGACGGCCCCAATGCCTACTTCTCTACTCTGCCTACCCGAGCAATTTTTGAAGAGTTTAGCTCTCAGCAGCTGCCCGTGGAACTGTCATATACTGCCGGAACCTTTGTCTGTAACCATGTATTTTACGAGCTCATGCATGCAACCAAAGGGGCAATACCGGCGGGCTTCATCCATATTCCCCTCACACATGTAGAAGCTGGTGGGGGAGCGGACGCCGCGCCCGAGCGTCCGCAGGTCACGGCCAGTGCGGACGCCGGCGGAGTCGAGGGGAAAAGCCTGTCTACCCTGCCTGAGTCTCAGGTCATCGGAATTATCGAGCAGGCCGTACTTACCACGCTCACCCAGCTTTAACGCAAGACCCCGGTAACTTATGAAGTTACCGGGCTCTTATTCGTTAGCTCAGGCTCACTTGCGCTGATCCAGGTAGAAACCAATCAGGCCCTGGGTTGAGGAATCCTGCTGAGCCAGAACCTCGTGGTCGCCGCCCACGGCGGGAGCCAGCTGTAGGGCGAGCTGCTTACCGAGCTCAACGCCCCACTGGTCGAAGGAGTCGATACCCCAGACAATACCCTGAACGAAGGTGATGTGTTCGTAGAGGGCGATGAGCTGGCCCAGGACGGCGGGGGTCAGCTGGGAGGCCATGATGGAAGTGGTGGGGCGGTTGCCTGAGAAGACGCGAGCCGGAACGATTTCTTCGGCGGTGCCCTCGGCGCGGACCTCATCGGCGGTCTTGCCAAAGGCCAGGGCCTTGGTCTGGGCGAAGAAGTTGGCCAAGAAGAGCTCGTGGACGTCCTGCTCACCGTCGCGGGTTGCGTGAACCGGGTTGGCAAAGGCGATGAAGTCGGCGGGAATCAGGCGGGTGCCCTGGTGGATCAGCTGGTAGAAGGCGTGCTGGCCGTTGGTGCCGGGCTCGCCCCAGAAGACTTCACCGGTGGCGGTGGTGACGGGCTTGCCGTCGGCGCGCACGGACTTGCCGTTGGATTCCATGGTCAGCTGCTGCAGGTAGGCGGGGAAGCGGTGCAGGTACTGGTCGTAGGGGAGGACGGCGTGGGTTTCGGCGCCCAGGAAGTTGACGTTCCAGATGTTCAGTAGACCCATGAGGGCGGGAACGTTTTCTGCCAGGGGTGCGGTGCGGAAGTGCTCGTCCATGGCGTGGAAGCCGGCCAGGAACTGTTCGAAGACCTCGGGGCCGAGCACAATGGCCAGGGGGGTGCCGATGGCGGAGTCGACGGAGTAGCGTCCGCCTACCCAGTTCCAGAAGCCGAAAGCGTTCTCGGGATCAATGCCAAAAGCCTCGACCTTGTCCAGGGCAGTGGAGACGGCGACGAAGTGGGCTGCGACGGCGTCCTTTTCGTCCTTGCCGTCCAGGGCACCGGCCTCGCGCAGAGAGGTTAGCAGCCATTCGCGGCAGACGCGGGCGTTGGTGAGGGTTTCGAGGGTGCCAAAGGTCTTGGAGGCAACGATGAAAAGGGTGGTCTCGGGGTCGAGGTCCTTGACGGTCTCGGCGGCGTCGGTGGGGTCGATGTTGGAGATGAAGCGGGCAGTAAGGCCGGGCTGGGCGTAGGGCTTCAGGGCCTCGTAGACCATGACGGGGCCCAGGTCTGAGCCGCCGATGCCGATGTTGACAACGGTTTCGATGCGCTTGCCGGTAATACCTACCCACTCGCCGGAGCGGATGCGGTCGGCAAAGTCGTAAATCTTGGCGAGGACCTCGTGGACGTCGGTGTCAACGTCCTGACCATCAACGACGAGAGCGGGGGTGGCACCCTTGGGGCGGCGCAGGGCGGTGTGCAGGACGGCGCGGTTCTCGGTAACGTTGATGCGCTCACCGGCGAACATGGCGTCGCGGCGCTCCTTGAGGTTGACCTCGTCGGCCAGCTGGGTCAGCAGGGCCAGGGTCTCTTCGGTAATGAGGTTCTTGGAGAGGTCAACGTAGAGGTCAGCGGCGGTGAAGCTCAGCTTTTTGGCGCGGGCGGGGTCTGCCTCGAACCAGGCGCGCAGGTCGGCGGTGGTCTTCTGCTGGTGGTCGGTCAGGGCTGCCCAGGCCTTGGTCTGGACGGGGTCGGTGATGGCGGGGAGAGACATACGAGCTCTACCTTCCTGTCGATTTGGGTGTTCTTGCCTCTATTTTATGTTGGTTTGGTAGTTTTTGACCCCGCTGGCCGGTGTGGTTTTTTGTGGTTTTGTCGGCATTAGCCATCCCAAGAGAATGCCTACTTATTATCAGTGGTGTTATTATTAGGGTGGAGCAGGCATCTCTAGCCCCTTCCCCAACCACTCTGCGCGGACCCGCGCCCCTTGACTGAGTGTGGACGCGGGCGGCAGCTCGTGAGGTGCTTTTGCATGTCAACTAGGTCGAAACGTAAGAAGATATAAAGGACACTTTCATGGCTACTACCCAGCAAACTCCGCCCGGCACGGGCCCCGACCTGCGGAAGGGGGATATCGACGCGGCCGCCAAGGAAAACATGCGCGAAGGTTCCCTGGCCCCCAAAGTTTTTATTCCCGCAGCCGTCATCATGGCCGCCTTCATCGGCATTACCCTGGCCTTCCCCCATCGCACCAAAGAAATCTTCGACGCCCTGCAGGCCGACGTCATTAACTACTTCGGCTGGTACTACGTCGCCATCGTTGCTTTCTTCGTTATCTTTGCCCTCTACCTGGGCTTCTCCCGCATGGGCGACGTCAAGCTAGGCGACGACGATGACGAACCCGCCTACCCCTTCACCACCTGGTTCGCTTTCCTCTTCGCTGCCGGTATGGGCATCGGCCTGGTCTTCTACGGGGCAACCGAACCCCTCATGCACTACGTTGACCCCCGCCCCGGCGTGGGCGACGGTACCAAGGAAGAGATTGCCCAGGCAGCGATGAGCCAGGCCTTCCTGCACTGGGGCCTGCACCCCTGGGCTATCTATGTCATCGTGGGCCTTGCCATTGCCTATGCAACCCACCGTCTCAAGCTGCCCCTCTCCATCCGCTACTCCCTCAAGCCCCTGCTGGGCGACCGTGTTAAAGGTGGAGCAGGTGACGTCATCGATGTTGTCGCCCTGGTCGGCACCCTCTTCGGTGTAGCGACCTCTCTGGGCCTTGGCGTCATGCAGATTGCTGCGGGCCTGGGCTACATGAATATCCCCGCCCAGGGTAACGGCTGGCTCGTGGGCATCATCGTGGTGCTCATGGGTATCACTCTCTTCTCCCTGGTCACTGGCCTGGAAAAGGGCATGAAGTGGCTCTCCAACGGCAACCTCTTTCTGGCCGCTATCGTCTGCCTTTTTGTGCTGGTGGTAGGCCCCACCCTCTTCCTCTTCCGTAACTTCATCGGGTCCATCGGTAACTACCTGCAAAATGTCGTTGCCATGACTTTCGAGACCCTGGCCCTCTACGGCGTTGACGGTGAACAGTTCCAGGCTGCCTGGACCACCTTCTACTGGGGCTGGTGGATTTCCTGGTCACCCTTCGTCGGCATGTTCATCGCCCGCGTCTCTAAGGGCCGGTCCGTGCGCGAGTTCGTGATCGGTGTGCTGCTGGTACCCGCTCTGACTTCCTTCTTCTGGTTCTCCGTACTCGGTGGCACTGCCCTACACCAGGAACTCTTCGGCACCGGCACTGGCTTGGTGAGCGAAGACGGCAGTGTCTCTGCAGAAAATGCCCTCTTCCAGATGTTCCACAACCTGCCCGGTGGCGTCATTCTGACCGCCGGTGCAGTCCTGCTGATTACCGTCTTCTTCGTGACCTCAGCAGACTCCGGCGCCCTGGTACTCGGTATGCTCTCCACTAACGGGTCACCCGAGCCCAAGACCTGGATTCGTGTCTTCTGGGTACTGGTTGCAGCTGCCACCGCTATCTCCCTAGTTGTCATCGGCGGTAGTGAATCGCTGTCGGCAATTCAAACCGTGGCAATTCTGACGGCTCTGCCCTTCTCAGTGGTCATCGTGCTCATGTGTATCTCCCTCTACAAGGCCCTGAGCGTTGAGCACCGTCTCTTCGTCCGCGCCCAGCGTCGTAACGCCCGCCGCGAGATCGAGGCCTCCCTGGCCGAGCAGATTGACGACCGCGTCAACGAGCTGGTTGCCGAAGGCGTTGAAGACCGCGTCACCGCAGCAGTGGGGGAGCACCTCGACGAACACCTGGACGGCCAGCTCGAAGCCGCCCTGGAAGAAGCCGCGGACAAGGCGGTTGAGGCCAAGGTCGAAGAGGCTGTGGACTCCGCGGTTGAAAGCGCCGTCGAAGCCAAGGTGGAAGAAGCCGTAGAAAAAGCTGTTGACGAAGTAGCTCTCCAGGTCGACGCAAATACCGCCGCAATCGAACAGATCCGTGCGGTGACCGGATCTATTCCGGTAGTCAAACCCCAGGACGTAAAGCAGACACCCTGGAATAAATAGGAAATAGATAGGGGCTTATTCAAAAGAGCGGTGTAGCAGGCTCGCAGCGAAGCTGCTGGCTCGGCGGCTGGCGTGAATCGCATTGTGAGCGAAGCGAACCATGCGAGAGGGTCGGCAGCGAGCGCGAGCCTGCGGAACCGTTCTGAATAAGCCCCTTAATTTCTAATGTGTTCCAGAAGACAGCGGCTAGTTTAGGTGCCGCCGGTATAATCAAACCGAAAGCCCTCTGCGCTGGTGCCGAAAATTCGGCAGGTAAGCCGCGCACCGGCGTCCTTATCCCCAACATGTAAGCGAGATACTTTCCGCATGTCTGAAACCCAGAACACCGCTTCACGGAGCGACCTTCGCAACGTGGCAATCGTGGCTCACGTTGACCACGGCAAGACCACCATCGTTGATGCGATGCTCAAGCAGACCAACGCCTTCTCCGCCCACGCCGACGTGGAAGACCGCGTCATGGACTCCGGTGACCTTGAAAAGGAAAAGGGCATCACCATTTTGGCTAAGAACACCACCGTGTTCTACTCCGGCCCTGCAGCCAAGGGCGAAGAAATCACCATCAACGTTATTGATACCCCCGGTCACGCTGACTTCGGTGGCGAGGTTGAGCGCGGCCTGTCCATGGTTGACGGCGTTGTGCTGCTGGTGGACGCTTCAGAGGGTCCCCTGCCCCAGACCCGTTTCGTGCTGCGCAAGGCCCTAGCCGCTAAGCTGCCCGTTATTCTGGTTGTTAACAAGGTTGACCGCCCCGACGCCCGTATTGACGAAGTCGTTGGCGAGTCTATGGACCTGCTTCTGGGCCTGGCTAGCGACCTGGCCGATGAGGTTCCCGACCTCGATATCGACGCTCTGCTGAACGTTCCCGTCGTGTACGCATCAGGTAAGGCTGGCGCTGCTTCACTGAACCAGCCCGCTGACGGTGCCCTGCCCGATAACGACGACCTCGAACCCCTCTTCGAGACCATCCTGGAACACGTTCCTGCCCCCACCTACGACCCCAACGAGGTGCTGCAGGCTCACGTGACCAACCTCGACTCCTCACCCTTCCTGGGCCGCCTGGCCCTGCTGCGTATCTTCAACGGCACCCTGAAGAAGGGCCAGACCGTTGCCTGGGTACGTCAGGACGGCGAAACCAAGAACGTTCGTATCTCCGAGCTGCTGGCTACCAAGGCCCTGGAACGTGTTCCCGCTGAGTCCGCTGGCCCCGGTGAAATCGTCGCAGTTGCCGGTATCGAAGACATCACCATCGGCGAAACCCTCACCGACCCCGAGTACCCCAAGCCCCTGCCCTTGATTAAGGTCGACGACCCCGCGATTTCCGTTACCATCGGTATCAACACCTCACCACTGGCCGGTAAGGTCAAGGGCGCTAAGGTCACCGCCCGCCAGGTGAAGGACCGCCTCGATAAGGAACTTATCGGTAACGTCTCCCTCAAGGTTCTGCCCACCGAGCGTCCGGACGCCTGGGAAGTTCAGGGCCGTGGCGAACTCGCCTTGGCAATCCTCGTTGAGCAGATGCGCCGCGAAGGCTTTGAGCTGACCGTGGGCAAGCCCCAGGTCGTTACCAAGACCATTGACGGCAAGGTCCACGAGCCCATGGAGCACATGATCATCGACGTGCCCGAGGAATTCCTGGGCGCCGTCACCCAGCTCATGGCAGCTCGTAAGGGCCGCATGGAAAACATGGCCAACAACGGCACCGGCTGGGTCCGCATGGAATTCGCCGTGCCCGCCCGCGGCCTGATCGGCTTCCGCACCAAGTTCCTCACCGAAACTCGCGGTGCCGGTATCTCATCGTCCTACTCCACCGGCTACGAGCCCTGGGCAGGCGACATCGACTACCGCTCCAACGGCTCCATGATTTCTGACCGCGCCGGTGTCGTCACCCCCTACGCCATCATCGGCCTGCAGGAACGCGGCACCATCTTTGTCGAACCCACCTCAGAGGTCTACGAGGGCATGATCATCGGCGAGAACTCACGTGCCGACGACATGGAAGTTAACATCACCCGCGAAAAGAAGCTGACCAACATGCGCTCAGCTTCAGCAGATAACTTCGAAAATATGACTCCCCCCAAGAAGCTCACCCTCGAAGAGTCCCTGGAATGGGCCCGCGAGGACGAGTGCGTGGAAGTTACCCCCGAAGCGATCCGTATTCGCAAGGTTATCCTTGACTCTAACGAGCGTGTGCGCGAAGCACGCCGCCGTGCCCGCGCCTAAGGCTAAACTAGGCTAAAACTCAGGGCCGTGGCCCGCTTCCTCAACCGGGGGAGCGGGCCACGGCCCTTTAGTATAGGTGCTACCAGGCAGTGTGCGGACGCCAGCACGCCCGTCCGCAACCATCGCTTTGTCCTCATAAAAGCCTCCTCGCCTCTCACCTCACTCGCATAGTTTTACCGTACTTGTCCCCATAAATGTGAGCCAACGCTCACCATCATAAAACAGAAGACCAAACCCAGCTAGAGCCCAGTAACTAAAGCTAAAATTGCTAGGAACCAAACAGCACCCAGCAGAAAACCGCCACCATGGAACTCGATGCCCAGCCCCACTACCCGGTCGCCGGTGAAGTCATCACCGACAGCGCCACCTTCAGCCTGATACCCGACGGCCTCAAACCCAAAGACGTCACCGTCCTCTTCGTCCACGCCCACCCCGACGACGAAGCCTCATCCACCGGCGCCACCATCGGCGCCCTCACTGCCGCCGGCGTCACCGTCTACCTGCTCACCATGACCCGCGGCGAAATGGGCGAAGTGATCGACCCCGCCCTGCGCCACCTCGAAGCAACCCACCCCGCTAACACCGACCGGGGACACGCCCTGGGCGAGTACCGCACCGGGGAACTCAAGGCTTCCCTCAAAGCCCTCGGCATCCGCCACCACCTCTACCTGGGCGAAGGGGCCAGCTACCTGCCCGGCGAACGCACCAGCTACCGCGATTCCGGTATGACCTGGGGGTCAGACGGACGCGCCATCGCCAACCCTGCCGCAGCCGACGATTGCCTCATCCGTCTGCCCCTCAAACCCCAGGCCGAGGCAATCGCCAGCGCTATCCGCGAGATCCGGCCGGACGTCGTCGTCACCTACGACGCGGACGGCGGCTACGGGCACCCCGACCACAAACGCACCTACGAAGCTACGCTGGCGGCCGTCCGCTCCCTGGATGGAACCCCCTCAGCCCCCACCGCCCTCTGGGGTATCGAAGGTGACCCCAACCCGCACGATACCCGCCAGCAGGCCGTCATCATGGGCAGCATCGACCACAAGCGCGAAGCCATGCGGGCCCACGCCACCCAAATCGTAATCACCAGCGATACCACCTTCGAATACTCAAACGGGGTCTCCCAGCCTATTAACCCCACCGAAACCTACCGCTTACTCTGGGGTACTGCCCAAGCGGAAACCCCAGCGGACGCTGCCCCCGAAGAGAGCGTCGAAGCTCCCGGCCCTATCAACTCGGCCATTACCGCCGTCGCCCTCGGCCTAATCGCGGGTTTTGCCGGAACCATGTACCACGCCCACATCTGGTACCCCACCAGCACCCTCTGGGTACCCTGGGGTGCTGCCCTCGGCCTGCTCACGGTCTATTTCGCTGCGACCTGGGCAGCAATCCACACCGAAAAGAACTGGGCCGCGGCCGTCGTCGGAGCCACCGCCTTCGTCCTCACTGGCATCTTTGCCTTCATCAAAGGCACCTCAATGCTGGTCTACATCAACCCCATCAACCCCGTGGGAACCGCCGGAACCATCTGGGCACTAGGCTCCCTGGCCGCCGCAACCTTCGGCATGATGAGCGCTACCAGGTACCGCCGCAACAAAACTTAACCCGGCTCAACAAGCTATCTCATCCATCACAAAAATCTGCCCCCACACCGGTGACCAGATACACTAGAGCACAGTTAACCAACACACCACGCACCGGTGCGTCACCACCAGAAAGGCACCCATGACCTACATCATCGCCCAGCCCTGCGTCGACGTAAAAGACCGCGCCTGCGTCGAAGAATGCCCCGTCGACTGCATCTACGAAGGCGAACGCTCCCTCTACATCCACCCCGACGAATGCGTCGACTGCGGTGCCTGCGAGCCCGTCTGCCCCGTAGAAGCTATCTACTATGAAGACGACGTACCCGAAGAATGGGAAGACTACACCGCCGCTAACGCCGACTTCTTCGACGACCTTGGCTCACCCGGTGGCGCAGCCCGCCTGGGCGTCATCGCTAAGGACGCCCCCATGATTGCGGCCCTGCCCCCGCAGAACCAGGACTAAGATTCTAAACGCGGTTCAAGGAGCGAGTATCTCACGAGATACTCGCTCCTTTAGTTTTAAGCGAAGGCTTACACTAGAAAACAAACATATTCACAAGAGAAAGCAGACCATGCGCGAATTTGGCCTCGACCTGCCCGACTACCCCTGGGACACCATGGCCCCCTACCGGGCTACCGCTGAAGCCCACCCCGAGGGGCTCATCAACCTTTCTATTGGAACCCCGGTTGACCCTACCCCCTCAGTTATCCGTGATGCCCTGGCCAGTGCTACCGACGCCCACGGCTACCCCACGACCCACGGTACCCTCACCCTGCGTCAGGCTATCGTTGACTGGTTCGACCGCCGCCGCGGCGTGCCCGGGCTGACCACCGACCAGGTCATGCCCACTATCGGTTCAAAGGAGCTTGTTGCCTGGCTCCCCTTCCTGCTGGGCCTGGGGGAGGGGGACGTGGTCGTCCGCCCCACCGTTGCCTACCCCACTTACGACATCGGTGCCCAGCTCGCCGGCGCAACCCCCGTGGCAGCTGACTCCCTGGACGAGCTCGATGAGGCGACCCGTGCCCGCGTCCGCCTGGTATGGATTAACTCGCCGGCCAACCCCACCGGCATCGTGCACGATGTGGATGAGCTGAAAAAGATAGTTGAGGACGCCCGTGCCCTGGGTGCCGTGGTTGCCTCCGACGAGTGCTATGCAGAACTGGGTTGGGGGGAGTGGGACGCTGCCCGCGGCGGGAAACCGGTGCCCTCCGTCCTTGACCCCCGCGTCTGCGGCGAGAGCCAGGACCTGGTGCTGGCAGCCTACTCTCTTTCTAAGCAGTCCAACTTCGCTGGCTATCGCGGCGCTTTTATCGCGGGAGACGCCGCGATCATGGCCAACCTGGTCAACTCCCGTAAGCACGCCGGTATGATTGTGCCCGCTCCCGTGCAGGTTGCCATGACCGCAGCGCTCTCAGACGACGCTCACGTAGAAGCCCAGAAAGACCTCTACCGGGCCCGCCGCGAGACCCTGCTGCCGGCCCTAGAAGGCTTTGGCCTGACCGTCGAGCACTCCGAGGCAGGGCTCTATCTGTGGGCTACAGCAGGTGAAGATACCTGGGCTACCGTCCAGCGCTTTGCAGACAAGGGTATCGTGATTGGCCCCGGCGTTTTCTACGGAACCGCAGGTGAGGGCTATGTGCGCATTGCCCTGACCGGCTCAGACGACGACATTTCCCGTGCCGCTGCCCGACTGTCAGAGTAAAGCAAAACTGTTAATGTCAAATAAGCTCAGCTAAAGAACGTAATGTAGCTTCTGAACTCACACCAATGTGACCCCGCGCATTATTCTGCTGTAATGTAGACCATAGATGACGTGCGTACGTGCACGGTGCGGCCTTCCACCACCCCGCGAAAGCCGCACCGTCCTTTTTTAGAATCCCACTTCATCACACAGCACGTACGTTGCCTCGTATGACAGGAGGAACACAATGACTGAGAACAAAGCGCTGCTGAGCTATGACGGCAAAGAACTGCCCCTGCCCGCAGTAGAAGCAACCGAAGGTAACGGTGCCTTCGAAGTTGCAGGCATGCTCAAAGAAACCGGCAAGGTAGCCTACGACCCGGGCTTCATGAACACCGCAAACGCCAAGTCAGCTATCACCTACATCGACGGTGATGCAGGCATCCTGCGCTACCGCGGCTACCCCATCGAAGAGCTGGCAGAAAAATCCAGCTTCATCGAAACCGCCTACCTGCTCATCTACGGGGAACTGCCCACCCCCGCCCAGCTCGAAGACTTCGACCAGATGATTCGCCGCCACACCATGGTGCACGAAGACTTCAAATTCTTCTTCCGAGGCTTCCCCCGCGACGCCCACCCCATGGCCGTCCTCGCATCCAGCGTCTCAGCCATGTCGACCTTCTACTCTGACTCCCTCGACCCCTTCGACCCCCGTCAGGTAGAAATCTCAACCTACCGCCTGCTCTCCAAGGTGCCCACCCTGGCAGCTTACGCCTACAAGAAGTCCAAGGGCGAGCCCTCCATCTACCCCAAGAACGAGCTCAACTACACCGAGAACTTCCTGCACATGTGCTTCGGCTTCCCCACCGAAGAGTACGAGGTCAACCCCCTACACGCTAAGGCCCTTGACCTGCTGCTGCTCCTGCACGCAGACCACGAGCAGAACTGCTCCACCTCCACCGTGCGACTGGTCGGCTCCTCAAACGCTAACATGTTCGCCTCCGTCTCAGCCGGCATCAACGCCCTCTACGGCCCCCTGCACGGCGGCGCTAACGAGGCAGTGCTCAAGATGCTCAACCAGATCCAGAAGGACGGCATCAGCCCTGAAGACTTCATGGAAAAGGTCAAGAACAAGGAAGACGGCGTCCGCCTCATGGGCTTCGGCCACCGCGTCTACAAGAACTACGACCCCCGCGCTCGTATCGTCAAGAAGACCGCAGACGAAATCCTCGAATCCATCGGTGGCAACAATGAACTGCTCGATATCGCCAAGCGCCTCGAAGAGAAGGCCCTCAACGACGACTACTTCATCGAACGTAAGCTCTACCCCAACGTAGACTTCTACACCGGCCTCATCTACAAGGCCATAGGCTTCCCTGAGCACATGTTCACCGTCCTCTTCGCCCTGGGCCGCCTCCCCGGCTGGATCGCCCAGTGGACCGAAGGCATCCAGGACCCCGACCGCAAGATTGGTCGCCCCCGCCAGGTCTATATCGGCGAAACCGAACGCCACTACCCCGAGCGTTAACCTGCTAAGCAGCAAATAACTAAGCCCCGGCGTCCTTACCTCTTTGAAGATAATGAACTGCTCCCCATAAGTTGGACTACTAAAAAACAGTCACCAACTAATGGGGAGCATCTCCTATGCGAGCACGAAGCTCACTCACCCAACACCAACGAGAACAACTCATCCACCTCTTCCAACAAG
>NZ_SPQC01000044.1 GCF_004569295.1 Rothia nasimurium | reverse complement strand
CACTAAATCTCAAGATCAAGAGTCCCAACGTCAAGCTCTGGCTAGTTGGGCGGCAACCCTCTCCCGTAGCGGGGTGCCCCAGATGAGGATCAGGCAGTAATGCAAGTACGGCGCACTCAGGCGCCACCTTCGCGAAGGCTCGGCGCCTTTTACTTTGGGTAAGGACGCCGGTGGCAGCACGGGCGCGGAGGGCCAAGCACCATCTGTGAAAGGGCCCGGTTCATGACCGAGAAGAAGCGCATCGTCGTCAACGCCTTCGATATGACCACCACCAGCCACCAGAGCTTTGGCCTGTGGCGTCACCCCCGTAACCGGGCGGATGAGTACAACACCATTAAGTACTGGACCGACCTGGCTAAGGTCTGCGAGAAGGGTCTGTTTGACGCTGTCTTTATCGCTGACGTGGTGGGCGTCTACGATGTCTACAAGGATTCAGTAGCTCCCGTGCTGAAGGACGGCGCCCAGGTTCCTGTGGGTGACCCCTTCCTGCAGATTTCTGCGATGGCCGCTGTAACCGAGCACCTGGGCTTTGGTGTTACCGCCGCCGTGACCTACAACCAGCCCTACACCCTGGCCCGCTCCTACTCCACCCTGGATCACCTGACCGGTGGCCGCGTGGGCTTCAACGTGGTGACTTCCTACCTTCAGTCTGCTGCTGAGAACCAGGGCCTGCCCGGTCAGATTGACCACGATGAGCGTTACGAGATTGCCGAAGAGTTCCTCGACGTCTGCTACAAGCTCTGGGAAGGCTCTTGGGAGGACGGCTCTGTGCCCCGCGACCGTGAAAACGGCATCTTCGCTGACCCTTCTAAGGTGCACCCCATCCTGCACAAGGGCAAGTACTTCCAGGTACCCGGCATCGCCCTGACTGAACCCTCACCCCAGCGCACCCCCGTGATTTTCCAGGCCGGTGCTTCGTCTCGCGGCCAGGCTTTCTCGGGTCAGCACGCCGAGGCTATCTTTATTACCGCCCTGCGCCCCCACCTGACCAAGGTGCTGACCGAGCGCATTCGCAACGAGGCTGAAAAGGCCGGACGCAAGCGCGATGACGTGAAGATTCTGGCCATGCTCTCAGTTGTTGTGGACGAAACCGACGAGAAGGCTCAGGCCAAGTACGCCGAGTACCTCAAGTACCAGAACGTTGAGGCGTCCCAGGGTATCATCGGCGGCTGGAGCGGTCTTGACCTGGACCAGTTCGATGAGGATGAGGCCCTCAAGTACGTTGAGACCGAGTCGATTCAGTCCTTCCTGACTCCCTTCACCCTGCAGGATAAGGAGAAGGAGTGGACCCGCAAGGACATCGCCGAGCACTGCGCCGCCGGCGGCATGGGTGCGGTTCTGGTGGGTTCCCCCCCAGACCGTTGCCGATGAGCTGGAGAAGTGGATTGACGAGGGCGGCCTGGACGGCATCAACCTGGCCTACCACGTTTCCCCCGGCTCCTTCGAGGACTTCGTTGAGTTCGTTGTTCCCGAGCTGCAGAAGCGCGGCCGCTACCGCACCGCCTATGAGGGCTCCACCCTGCGCGAGAGCCTCTTCGGTGAGGGCAACAAGTACGTGGACGAGCGCCACCCGGCTGCCAAGTACCGCGGTGCCTACGCGGGTAAGTCGTCCGCTGCTGACACCCCGGCCCGTGACTTCCTCAAGCTGGCGCTTGAGAACGCCGAGAAGGCTGAGGCCGCAGGCCACTAGTTTTTAGAGCTGTAAGGACGCCGCCCCGCACCTTCCTGCCAACGGGCAGGGGAGTGCGGGGCGCCGTCCTTATCTTCTTTAAGCCGTGCCGACGGTTACAGCAGGGCGCTCCACAGGCGGCAGAGGTTTTCGGCAACCTTCTGGTGGTTGGGGCGGTTGCCCCATTCGTCGTAGCGCAGGCGCTTGCAGCGGGAGATGTAGTCCCGGGCTACGCCTTCGAGTTCCTGCACCATAGCCTTGCCCACGATAAAAGTGGAGACCTCAAAGTTGAGGGCGAAGGAGCGGGGATCCATGTTGGAGGAGCCGATGAAGGTGATTTCGTCGTCCACAATCATGAACTTGGAGTGCAACACGGTGGGGCCGGGGTACTGCTGAATCTTCACACCCGAGCGGAGCAGCTGCTCGTAGTAGGAGCGCTGCCCCATAATCGGCAGGAACTGGTCACCCTTCTCGCAGACAATCAGGGTCACATCGATACCCGAAAGCGCCATGTTGGTCAGAGCCTGCAGCAGGGTTTCTTCGGGCACGAAGTAGGGGGAGCAGATGATGATGCGTTCTTCCGCGTTGTAAATCAGGTGGTTGATCAGACGCAGGTTGTTTTCGGTTTCGAAACCGGGGCCAGAAGGCACGATTTGGGCGAGCGGACGCTGGCCCTCCTGCCCTGCCTCTTCGTTGGCTTCGATGTCGGCGTTGATCTCATCGAGCAGCAGTTCCTTGGTTTCGGCGTACCAGTCGGAGACGAAAACTGCGTTGAGTTCGTGCACGATGGGGCCGGTACAGAAGAAGGAGAGGTCCTTCCACTCTAGGCCCTTTTTGATGTTGCCCTTGAGGTTGTAGGTGCTGTCGATGGCATTTTGGGAGCCAGAGAAAGCCAGCTCGCCGTCGATGACCACAATTTTGCGGTGGTTGCGCAGGTCGGGCCGCTGCCACTGGCCCTTCCAGGGCTTGAGGGGGAGCATGAGTCGCCAGGGTACCCCTGCATCGTTGAGCTTGCGCTGGAGTTCCTTCCAGCGGGGGTACTTGCGGGAGCCGATATGGTCGATGAGCACGTGGACCGCTACACCGCGCTGGTGGGCCCGCACCAGGGCGTCCCAGAGGGGCTCGGTGGTGCTGTCGAGGGCGGTGATGTAGAACTCGAAGTGAACGTACTTCTTAGCCTGGTCGATTTTCTCGGCAATTTCCTGCAGGGCCGCATTGTTGTCGTGGCGCAGCTCGAAGTCGTTGCCGCCAATCAGGGGTAGGGCGCCGAGCCTGTAGTTGAGGTTAGCTGCCACCCGCGCAGGCTCAGAGAGCTCCGGGGTGCCGAGCACGGCGTCGTCCCCTTCGATGGAGTCCTTAATAATCTGGTTCATGCTGCGCTGGCGGCTGCGGCGGTGCCGGGGCACCAGGTTGGAACCAAAAATCAAGAAAGCAAACAGGCCCACGAAGGGAATAAAGAAAATCGCCATCAGCCAGCCCAACGCAACCACGGGTTTGCGGTTGTAGGGCAACCAGAAAATGACGGTGATGCGGATGAAGATATCGATAACGACCAGGGTTACCGAGAGCCAGTCCGGCAGGTTAGGGATGTTAAGAAAAGGCAGGCTGAAGTTCACATTTTTCAGTCTAGCGGGGTCTTGCCCTGGGCGAACCGGGTTTCTCACATAAACAGATGATTTAGGGCGTGACCTTCTTCTACCCTGTAGGGGAACTTCCACTAGGCCCCGCGACCTGCACCTCTGCAATAGACTGGTGGTGTGAAGAAAACCGAGAAGTCCGTGCGCCAGCAGCGCCGCGAGCGAACCCACACCGCGATTCACGAGGCCGCGCTCAAGCTTGTGCTTGAGAAGGGCCTCAAAGCCACCACTACCGACGAAATCGCTGAAGCCGCCGGCGTCAGCCCCCGTACCCTCTTCAACTATTTCGCCAGTAAAGAGGATGCTGTGCTGGGCCTGCGCGCCCCCGTCATCACCGATGACATCCTGCAGCGCGATGCTGCCCGCCAGGACCTCTACATCTTTGAGCGCGTCGCCCAGCTGATGCTCGACATTATGGTCGCATCGGTCGACAGCCCCACCTACCCGCAGGTGCGCCCCCTGGTGCGGGAGTACCCGGAGCTGCGCTACCGCTTGAAAACCCACCATATCGAGTGTGAAAAGACCCTGGCTGACCTGCTGCGCACCGTCAACTGGGTGGAGTTCAGCACGAGCGGACGCCGCGGCCCCTGGCCCTACCTGTCCGATGGTGAAGCCGTGGAAGAGACCTCAGAACCCCGCCTGCGTGCAGCCCTCTGTATCACTTCGGCCCTGCTCCGCTACCTGGACTATACCCGCGGTGTGCCCGAGGGCACTGAGCGCGATGAGGTAATCCGCGAGGCCGTGCAGATCTTCCGCCACCTGCTGCGCGAGGACTAGCCGCGGCCCGTCCGTCATGCTGCGTCACGGGTAGAGGCGGCAGGGCCCTGCGGGGGTAAAGTGGCTAGTGGGTGCCCCCGCGCCTAAAACTTGGAACAAAGGAGTACACCATGAAGATTCTTCTGCCCACATCAATCACCTTTGACCAGAGCGCCCTGGGCGCTGAAGCCGGCGACGAGCTGGTCAGCTACGACCCCACCGTCAATATCGCCCCCGAACACCACGACGCCGACGTACTGGTGGCATGGGGGAACACCAACGACCAGCTTAAGGACGCCGCAGCCCACCTTCAGCAGGTAGAGCTGGTTCAGGCCCTGCTGGCAGGCCCCGACCAGGCCCGGGCCGCGGGCTTCCGCCCCGAAGCCGTCATCGCCTCCGGCAGTGGACTGCACTCAAAGACCGTTGCCGAACACACCCTGGCCCTGGCCCTGAACTTTGTACGCTTCCTGCCCACCCTGGCCGAGCACCAGGCACAGAAGAACTGGGCCACCGAATTAGGCGGCCCCCAGGAACTCCACCCCGCTGACCAGGTCACCACCCTGCTCGGCGCCAAGGTCACCATCTGGGGCTTTGGCTCTATCGGCCAGGCCACCGCCCGCCTCTTCGACGCCTTCGGCGCCGATGTCACCGGTATCGCCCGCTCAGCCGGTGAGCGTGTGGGCTTCCCCGTGGTCGCCACCGACGACATCGACTCGGTCCTAGAAACCACCGACATCCTGGTCATGATTCTGCCCAACTCCGAGGAAACCAAGAACTCCCTTGACGCCGCTCGCCTGGCCAAGTTGCCCCAGCGCGCCTACGTCATCAACGTGGGCCGAGGCCCCACCGTCAACGAGGCAGACCTGATTGAAGCCCTCAACTCAGGCGGCATCGCCGGCGCCGCCATCGACGTCGTAGTTGAAGAGCCCCTGCCCGCCAGCGACCCCCTGTGGGACGCCAAGAACATCATCATCACCCCCCACTCAGCGGGTGGCCGCCCCGTCGAGCCCGAAGCCCTCATCAAGCAGAACCTGCAGGCCCTGCGCGACGCCCGCGCGGGCAAGGACGCCGACTGGCGCAACAAGATGAACTAGCTAGTATCCGGGTACACAAAAGGAGCTCCACCAGAATCTGGTGGAGCTCCTTTTAGCTGTCTTTAGCTGACGACGTGTCCGGTCTCGTCCAGCAGCTTGGCGCGCAGGTCGCGGCGCTCAGCCTGGGCGTCCGGGTCGGGCAGCGGCACAGCGGCCAGCAGGCGCTGGGTGTAGACCTCGCGGGGGTGGCGCAGAATCTGCTCGCGTGGCCCCTGCTCTACGATTTCGCCGCGGCGCATCACCGCGATACGGTCAGCCAGGGCGTCGATGACTGCCAGGTCGTGGGTGACGAAGAGGCAGGCGAAGCCCATTTCTTCCTGGAGCTCGCGGAAGAGTTCCAGCACGCGGGCCTGAACCGAAACGTCGAGTGCTGAGGTGGGTTCGTCCGCGATGAGCAGCTTGGGCTTGAGGGAGAGGGCGCGGGCGATGCCGACGCGCTGCTTCTGGCCGCCGGAGAGCTCATGCGGGTAGCGGTTGCGGTAGGAGCGGGGGAGCTCTACTCGGTCGAGGAGCTCTTCGATACGCTTCTGCAGCTCCGCGCCCTTAGCGACGCCGGCCAGCATCATGGGCTCACCGATGGATTCACCGATGGGCAGGCGGGGGTTGAGGGAGGACGAGGGGTCCTGGAAGACCATACCCACGTGCTTGCGTACCTCGGCCAGGTCCTTGCGGCTGGGCTTGCGCATGTCGACGCCGCAGACGTTCAGCTCACCTTCGGCAACCTGCAGGAAACCGACGGTTGCGCGGCCGATCGTGGACTTACCGGAGCCCGATTCACCCACAAGACCCAGTACCTCACCGGCACGGATTTCGAGGTTGGCGTCGGCGACGGCGCGGAAGGGGCCAACCCGCCCCTGCTTGGGGTACTCGAGGGCAACGTCCTTGAGGGAGAGGATGACGTCGCCGGTGCGCTGGGGGGCTACCTGCTCTAGCAGGGCGGTGGCCGGACGCTGGTTTTCGGCGGCGTCGTCGATAGCGGCGTTCACGTCGATTTCGTCGCCACCCAGGTGGAGCACGGCACCGAGCAGAGCCTGGGTGTACTCATGCTGGGGGTTGTTGAAGACCTCGTGAATTTCGCCGGTCTCAACGATCTGGCCGCGGCGCATGACGGCAACACGGTCGGCGAGGTCGGCGACCACGCCCATGTCGTGGGTAATCAGGATGATAGCTGAGTTGAGCTTCTTCTGCAGGTTGCGCATGAGCTCAAGAATTTCGGCCTGCACGGTCACGTCGAGTGCCGTGGTGGGCTCATCTGCAATGAGCAGCTTGGGGTTGGTGGAGAGCGACTGGGCGATCATGGCGCGCTGACGCTGGCCACCGGACATCTGGTGGGGGTAGGAGTTGAAGGCCTTGATGGGGTCGGGCATTTCGACCATCTCAAGCATCTTGATGGCTTCTTCTTTAGCCTCTGCCGGTGAGACGTTCTTGTGCAGGCGCAGGGTTTCAACGATCTGGTCGCCCACAGTCATGACCGGGTTCATAGCGGTCATGGGTTCCTGGAAGATCACGGCGACTTCTTCACCGCGCACGCTGAGCAGCTCGGTGTTGGTCAGGCCGATGAGTTCGCGGCCGTTGAGTTTGACGGAGCCGGTGACGCGGGCGTTCTTGGGCAGCAGCCCGATCATGCCCATGGACGAAACGGACTTACCTGAGCCGGATTCACCCACAATAGCGAGGACCTCACCGGCATGCACCTCGTAGTTGAGGTTCATGGCGGCGGGAACCCAGGTACGTTCGACGCCGAAGTCAACGCTGAGGTCGCGGACTTCGAGGACCGGCTGGGCGCCGGTTGGCTGAGTGGTTGGTGTATTCACTGGTTTTCCCAACTCTTGGTTGTTTCTGTAGAAGATTGGTGTGGTGGAGCTGTCTCATCTGAGAGAATCGAGAGACTATGAAGTCTCAGTATTTGCAGAACCCTCCGGTTACCTTTCGCGTGAAGACCGCCCCTTTTTACACCTGGTGCGCTGTGCTGGTTGCAGCGAGCGTGCTGGTGGCCTTAGCTGTTAGCGGTGGCCTTTCGGCCCTACTGACCGGCGGCTGGGGCGTGCTGTGGATGGCCTATACGGTCTGGTACGTGCTGGGTCGTTCCAGCCTGGTTGCTGGTGCCGACGACATCACCATCTATAACCCCTTTGTAACCCACCGGGTCAATTACGCTGCCCTGATTGATATTTCAACCAAGTACCATCTGACCCTGGTGACTCCCACCAAGCGTTTTCAGGCCTTTGGTTTGCCGTCAAGCGGTATGGTGGCGTCCCTTTCTGCCCATCGTCAGAATCTTGAGCGTTTGCCCGCTATCACCTACGGTGCAGAGCGGTCAGTGCGTGCTTCGGATCTTCCGAATTCGGCAGCTGGGGCGGTTGCCCTGGTGCTGCGCGGCTACTGGCAGGAGCTGGTGGAGGACGAGGCCCTGGGTGCGGTTGAGCCCCTTCAGCAGTCGCGGGTGGATGCCTGTGGGCTGGCTATTTTCGTCCTTTTGCTTCTGGCCGCTGTGGCTGGCTTAGTCTTCTAAGCTTTCGGTGGTCTGGGAGGTTCTGCCTTCTCTATTCGGTTATCAACGAGGCGGTGAGTACTGGTGCGCTCACCGCCTCGTGCGATGAGAGCTACTTGTTCTGGGGTGAGCCTGCCGGGCCGTCCAGGTTCTGGTCAAGGGAGTCTGAGGTTCGGCTGCTGGCCGGGGTTTCTACCTCGGAGGCAAGGGAGGTGTGTACCGTGGCGGTGCCTGCCGCGGCAGTAGCTGCTGCGGGGGTGGTTGCTGAGCCGTCGATACCCACGCCGTTTTCGGCTGAGTGGGCAGTACGCTTGGTTGCCTTCTTGGGGTTGAACTTCTTCTGGCGGGGGTCAAAGGCGTCACGCAGGCCGTCGCCAACGAAGTTGACGGCTAGTGAAATCACCAGAATGAAGAGGCCGGGGAACCAGAAGAGCCAGGGGCGAGTAGAGAAGGCTGACTGGTTAGCTGAAATCAGTGAACCCAGTGACCAGTCGGGGGCCTTGATACCGAAGCCCAGGTAGGAGAGCGCGGTTTCCGTCAGAATTGCGGAGCTCATCATCAGTGACACGTTCACGGTGACCACGCCGATGGCGTTGGGCAGGATGTGCTTGAAGATGATGCGTAGATCCGAGGCACCTGCCAGGCGGGCGGCGTCCACGAACTCGCGTTCGCGCAGGGAGAGGAACTCTGCGCGGACCAGACGGGCCAAGGAGGACCAAAAGAGCAGGCCCACGACCACACCGAACATGATGGTATTCCAGATGCCGTGGAAGTAGCTACCGGCCAGCTTACCGAGCACGGCGGTCAGTAGCATCAGGGGGATGATGATTACCATGTCGGTAAAGCGCATGATAACGGCTTCAATCCAGCCGCGGTAGTAGCCTGCCAGGCCACCGAAGAGCACACCGAGGAAACCGGCGATACTGGTAATCAGGATGACCACCAGGAAGGTGTTCTGCACGCCGCGCATGGTCATGGCGAAGAGGTCACGACCGGTGGCGTCCTGGCCGAACCAGTGCTGGGCGTTGGGGGCTGCACCGTTCACGATGGGGTTCATCTCGGTGTAGTTGTACTTCCACCAGCCGGGGATGGGGCCCACGCCGATGGAGGTAAGGGCCAGCAGGAGCACGGCGACCAGGATAGCCAGCGAGATGACCGCGCCGGTGTTCTGGCGGAAGCGCTTGCGCACAATCTGGCCCTGGGTCTTACCCACGGACTCCTGGGCGCGGATGTCGACGTTGGTTTCGACGGAACGCAGGGCGGTGGTCTCGGTGGTGGGCTCCTTGGCGGGCCCTGAGCTGAGGTTCTTGTCGTTGGTGCTCATTATGCTTTCACCCTCACGCGCGGGTCGAGGGCTGAGTAGAGGAGGTCAGCCACAAGGTTGAAGACGAGCGCCAGGATGCCGGTAAGCAGGAAGACGCCCATGACGGGGTTGGGGTCGGTGTGAGCCAGCGAGTCGAGGAAGAGGGTACCCATGCCCTTGAAGGCGAAGATACGTTCGGTGATCGCTGCGCCGCCGATGATGCCGCCGATGTCCATGGCGATGATGGTGGCCAGGGGGATTAGGGCGTTGCGGAAGGCGTGCTTCATGACGACGGAGCGTTCGGAAACACCCTTGGCGCGGGCGGTGCGGATGTAGTCCTGGTTCATGATTTCGAGCATGGACGCACGTGAGTAGCGTGAGTAGGAGGCCAGCGAAATCAGGGTCAGGGCGATGGTGGGGAGCAGGATGTGGGTGAGGGTATCTGTGTTCAGAATCCAGAAGTCACCCTGCAGGTTGGGGGTAGAAGCGTTGGCGGTGGGGATAGGACGGCCCTTGATGCGGCTGTTGCTGATGTAGGCGGGCCAGGCCTGCATGAAGCGGTCGGCGATAATCAGCAGGGCCATAACCAGGCCGGTGAGCATACCGACGCGGGCACCCTGGCCCTTGTCGTAGCCGCCCCAGAGCAGGCCAACAACCCAGCCCAGAGCCATGAAGGCTAGGGCAATCAGGATGACCATGAGTATGGTGGCCAAATCGAGCAGGTCCTGCAGGGGGAAGTAGGCTGCCAGGCCCACAAGGACCATGGTCAGACCTGCACCCAGGGCCCGGCGGTTACGCAGGCCGGAGACCAGGATGGTGAAAATGATGGCGGCGCCCAGGCCTAGGGGCAGCATGAAGGGGATACCCAGGAAGGGGGTGAGGAACCACTTGGTGGTGGAAACGAAGACGATAGCGCCCGCGGTGATGACGAAGCCCAGCAGGCCCATCAGATAGCGGGTCTTCTGCTTGCCGAAGGAGGCGGAGTACCAGAAGAGGCCTGCCAGCACCGATATGAGCAGGGTCGTGGGTATGGTGACCACCGGGTTGCGGAGGAAGTCGTTGAAGCCGATGGCGACGAATTCCTTGAGCAGAACTGCGATCCAGAAGGAGGGCAGGGAGAAGAAGAGGAAGCTGGCGAAGGTAACGGTGTAGTCCAGCCCTGAGTACTGGCGTAGGGCTGAGATAATACCCAGGCTGACACCAATCAGGATGGAGAGCACGGTGGCTGCTACGACCAGGGTGAGGGTCTGGTAGACAGCGTTGGAGAGAAGCTGGGTGACGGGGGTGCCTGCCAGGTTCTGGCCAAAGTCGCACTTACCTGCAAAGCAGCCGAGCACACCGCCGAGCCACTTGAAGTAGCGCAGGGGGGCAGGGACATCGAGATCGAGGGCATCGATGCGCTGTTCAATCAGAACTTCCTTATTGGGCAATATCGATATTCGAAGCTCTTCGAGGGGGTCACCCGCGATAGCTACGAGGTTGTAGATGAGGAACGATGCACCGAAGAGAATGAACACTGCGGTGATCAGGCGCCTCACGGAGTACATGAGCATGATGAATCCTGATGGGTAGGGCAGTTACAGATTGTTAGTTGCCATTTGTAGCGTGACTAGAGCGTAACTGTGCTTACTCTGCGATGTCCCACTCTTCGATGTTCCAGGTCAGGGGCCGCTGACCGGGCTTGGGCTCTACACCGGTGATGGTGTCGCTGTAGGCGGAAACAGCGATGGACTGGAAGAGGGGCAGGCCGTAGCCGTCCTTGAAGATTTCGCCGTCTGCCTGCATCTTCAGTTCTTCGATGCGGGCGGTGTCGGTGGTGGTCATGATTTCATCGGCTGCTGCGTCAACGGTTGCGTTGGAGTAGCCGGTGAAGTTGGAGGATGAACCGGTCTTGAAGATCTGGCCCAGTGAGGAGTTACCTACACCTGAGGAAACCCAGCCGAAGATGGATGCCTCGTAGTCGCCACCGGGCAGCAGGGATGACCACTGCTCGCTACCGGCGTCAACAACTACGAAGCCTGCCTTCTCAGCGGATTCCTTAATCATCTGGAAGGAGTTGATGCGGTTGGAATTCTTGTTGTTGTAGAGGATGCGGATGGTGGGAGTCTGGCCGCCTAGCAGTTCCTTAGCCTTGGCGATGTTGGCGTCCATGTCGTCTGAGGGGTACTCAGAGGAGTTGTTGGACTCAACGGTCTTGGCGTAGTTCTCAGCGTCGGAGGCTACGTAGAGCTGGGAGTTCAGAACCTCAGCGTTAGCGTCCATGGGCTTGATCAGCTTGTCAACGATGTCCTGGCGGGGAACGGTCAGCAGGAAGGCCTTGCGGATGTTCTCGTCAGCGAAGGGTGAGCCTTCCTTGACGTTCAGGTCGAGGTGGTCGTAAGCCTGGTCGGGCTGAGTTTCGGTGACAACGCCGCTCAGAGCTTCAAGCTGGGAGACGGTGTCGATGGAGGCCTGGGGGGCAACAGCGTTGACTTCGCCGTTCTGCAGAGCCTGAATCTGGGTGGCAACGTCGCCCTGAACCTTGAGCACAACCTCACCGATAGCGGGCTTCTTGTCACCCTGGTAGTTGGGGTTAGCGGTCAGGGTAACTGACTGGTTCTCTTCAACGGCGGTGACCAGGTAGGGGCCGTTGCCCACGGTCAGAGCTTCGTTGGAGGGGAAGGTGGTGGTGTTGTAGCCGGTGTTCCAAGCATCTGCAATCTTGCGCAGGTTCTCGTTCTCTTCACCGGGGGTTGCGGTCTCGATGGTCTCGATGAGCTCATCTTCGGTCATGCCAGCCAGCTCAGCAACAACGTGGGCGGGCTTATCGATATCGTAAGCGATTTCCCAGTTAGCGAAAGCCTTGGGGTAGGTGAAGGAGATGGAGCGGCCGTCTTCGCTCACAACGGGGACCTCTGCGCCGCCGAGGCCAGCGGTTTCACCTGCGAAGTCGAAGTAGGTGAGTTCGCCATCTTCGCTGTCGAAATGGCCGGACTGGGTAGCCCATGCCAGGAGCAGGTCGCCCTTGTCGATGTCGTCGCCATCTGACCACTTCTGGTCGTCGTTGACCTTGTAGTCAACCTTGATGCCTTCACCCTCTTCAGTCATGGAGTAGGTGCCGAACCACTCGTTGTGGTGGATGTCGAAGGTGTTGGTGATGGTGTAGAAGCCACGGTTGGTCATCTGAGCGATGATGCCGTTGGTGTCTGAGTTACCTTCAGCGGTGCCTACGTTCAGTGAGGAGAAAACGTTGGTGATAGCAATTGAAACTGACTTGTCTGATGCAGCCGCGTCGGAGCCTGAGGTGCTGGAGGCGCCGGTGTCGGAGCTGGCGCAGGCTGAGAGAGCCAGAGCAGCTACAGCTGAGAGGCCGAGAGCTGAGGAAATGCGGGTCTTGCGCATTAGTGTCTCCTTGCTGAAAAGGGGAAATGTATGTTGTGGTCCGCGATCTTCACCCTGTGTGTGCGGGGCGGCGCAAGCTTTCCCAACCCTTGGGTGTGGTGAATCACACGATGTGTAATGTATATACTAGGTCACTTTTGGGGAGCTGCGCCACAAAAACCCCTGTTTATATGTAAAACTCTTCAAAAAAATGTAAAAAATACGTTACAGCGTCTTTTTAACTCATGAATTTGGCGCAGCTTTTCTTCTTCTGCTATCGCTCGATGGGGCGCACCATGTGCACGTGCTCGATACCCGCTTCCAGGTAGGGGTCCCCCACAACCTCAAAGCCTGCCGCCCCGTAGTAGCTATCTGCTAGGTAGGCCTGTGCGCTAATAGAGATGCGTTCGGCCTCAGTGTTTTCTTCAATCCAGGTCAGTGCCTCATTGAGCAGGCGGCGCCCCAGGCCGGTGCCGCGGGCGTCCGGGTGTACTGCCACCCGCCCCAGTGTCCAGGCGCCGGGCTCTGCCGGGTGGGATTCGTCAGAGAAGGTAGCCAGATCAAAAAGCCGCAGATAGGCCAGCACCTCACCGCGCTTATTGGCGTGGAAGAAGTGCAGGGCCTGCCGGTCTGCCCGGTCAATCTCGTTCTCTTCGGTAATCTTCTGGCCCACCACAAAGACCAGCCCGCGCAGCAGGTAAATCTCGTTGAGTTCATCAAGAGTCAGGTCATAAAAGAATTTCAGGGTAAACATACAGTCATTCTAAAACCCTTTGAACTGCGCTTATTACCGGGCGGTAACTATGAGATTTGCTTAAAGGCATAGAAAGCCGCCCCGCACCGTCCGGAAGGACGATACGGGGCGGTACACCGGGGCTGCGGCGGGATTACTTGGTGGTAACCTTCAGCAGCTCAGAGCCGGGCTGGACGGCGCCGGTAGCGCCCTCAACTTCAGCGAAGCGGTTGGTGTTGGTGACCAGAACGGGGGTTACCAGGGAGTAGCCGGCGTTCTTGATGATCTCGGGGTCGAAGGTCAGCAAGATGTCGCCGGGATTGACGCGCTGGCCCTTTTCAACCTTCACGTCGAAGCCTTCGCCGTTCAGGTTGACGGTGTCGATACCCACGTGAATGAGCAGTTCTACACCGTTGTCGAGCTTCAGGCCTACGGCGTGGCCGGAGGGCATGGTGACGGAAACCTTACCGGCGGCGGGGGCTACCACGGTGTTGCCGGTGGGGACGATGGCTGCACCCTTGCCGAGCTTTTCGGCGGCAAAGATGGGGTCGGGGGTCTCAGACAGGGGAACTGCCTGGCCTTCGAGGGGAGATGCCATGGTCAGGACGGTGCCTGCTGCGGGTGCTGCTGCCTCTTCAGCGGCCCAGGGGGTAGCTGAGGTGGTGGTGGCGTCCGCTTCGTTGCGAACCTCGGTGGCTGCGGGGGTAGCTGCCTCGGCAGCGGACTCGCCGATGCCGGTTTCTGCAACGGCTGCGGCCTTGGCGGCAGCTTCAGTCTTCTGGCCCTTGGACTCGTAGCCGAAGATTAGTACACCTGCCATAGCGCCGAAGAAGGCGATAGCCAGACCGATCATGTAGAGGTACCAGGGCTGCATTGCGGGGATAGAAATCAGCGAGGTGAAGGCGAAGGCGTAGGACTTAACACCCAGGGCTGAGATGGTGGCACCACCGATAATGGCGGGGACCAGAATCAGGGGGAAGACGCGCTTGTAGCGCAGGACGATGCCGTAGAGGGAGGGCTCGGAGATACCACCGAGTAGACCCGAGGCGGCCGCACCGACAGCGGTCTGGCGCAGTTCCTTGTTGCGGCGAGCCACGATAGCGACACCGGTGACAACGCCGAAGACAGCGAAGTTGTAGGCGCCCATGGGGGACTGGATGAAGTCCACACCGTCGGTCTGCAGGTTGTTAATCATGACGGCGTTCAGGGGCCAGTGCAGACCCAGGGGAACCATGAAGAGGTAGAGACCGGCGATGAGGCCACCGACCAGCCAGGGGGCGATTTCGTTGACGCCGCCGATGAAGTCAGAGATAGCCAGAGCGAACTTGATGCCGATGGGGCCGATGAGGAAGGCGGTCAGGGGCATCAGGATCATGACGGAGAGCATGGGCACGAAGACCATGTGCAGCATGGTGGGGATGACCTTCTTCAGGAAGCGCTCCAGGGGAGCCAGCAGGGCTGCTGCGAAGAGGGGCGGGAAGATCTGGCCGGTGTAGTTCATGACGTACAGGGGCAGGTCAAGACCCAGGAAGGGGACGCGGACGACACCGTCCACCGCGATGTCTGCAAAGCCCTGGAAGGTGCCGGTCATGAGGGCTGCGGGGATAGCCGCACCGACCCACATGTTAGCGCCCAGGCGCTTAGCTGCGGTTGCACCCAGCATGATGGGCATGAACTGCAGGACTGACAGGGAGGCTGCCAGCATGATGAACCAGAAGGGGAAGGCTGCGCGCCACTCGTTGAGCATGGCGGCTGCAGCATCGGCGTCGGCCAGACGGGGGCCGTTGACGATGTCGATGTTAACGACCTGGCCGGTGAGGTCGGTGTACTGACCGAAGTAGCCCAGCTGCTGCAGGAAGACGATTAGGGTCAGGATCATGGAGGTGCCCAACAGTGCCCAGAGGATGGGGCGGAAGGAGTCTGAGAGCACGTCGAAGACGCGGGTCAGGGCGCCGGCCTTCTTCTCGTCGGTGGCTACTGCGCCCTTGGAGGAGCTTTCGCCGACGGAGCTCATGCCGGGCAGCTTGACCATTTCGTTGTAGACCGATTCGACCTTGTCGCCGAGGACGACCTGGGTCTGGCCGGACTGCTCGATGATGGAGAGCACGCCGGGGATGTTTTCGATCTTGGTGCGGTCGATAGTGCTGTTGGACTTGGGGGTCACGCGCAGGCGGGTGGCGCAGTGGGTAAAGTGCGAGATGTTCTCGGGGCCGCCCAGGCCTTCGAGAATCTTTTCGCCCATCTGTGAGTTATTCACGGGTGGAACCTTACTGGTGTGTGCGGACTGCTAGCCGGTTCTTAAGAGGAAAAAGACCCGAGTTGCCTATCGAACCGTGTGCCCTGATGCGGGTAGACGGGTGCTCATGGAAGCGGCGTGGGCGCGGGTGCACCGGTGCCGTATGAGCTGATAGCAACTCAGGTCTTGCCTGCTGAACCAGTAACAATCCTGATGATTGACTACATAGAGTGTGGGGTGTGAACCCCGTTCGTGGTCAAGCGTACTCCCTGAGGTTAGCCCTGTGCAAGTACCTGGGGGTGTTTGGCTCGCAGCCAGGCGGTCTGCAGGCGCAGGTTGACTTCGATAGCCAGGCAGCCCAGGGCAGCTGAGCCTAGAGTGGCTAGTAAGTATGCCCCGGTGGGAATGGTGAACTGGTGGTACCAGAGCGAAGGCGGAAGTAGGAGTACCAGGGCAAGACCGGCGTACATGGCCGCCACGATAGCCAGGCGGACGCCGCGCACGGGCCGCACTACGGTGGTGATGTTGTAGATGCCCATGAGTACAAGGGCGATGAAGGTGGCGGTCTGAATTTCTGCTGTAGCTACCCCGGCGAGACTGCGCCCGTAGCCGTTGACGAAGACCAGTACCGCCGTGATGATGACGGCTGCCGGTAGGGCATAGTGCAGAGCCCTGCCCAAGAAGCCGCTGACGTAGCGGCGGGTATTGGGCAGCATGGTCAGGAAGAAAGCGGGGCCACCCACAATGAGCAGGTCGGCGGTGGAGTACTGACGCGGCAGGAAGGGGAACTGCCAGCAGAGCACACCCAGGGTGAGACCCAGCAGGATAGCGAAGGCAGTCTTGGTAAGGAAGAGGTTGGTGACCCGCTCGATATTGGCGATAATTTTGCGCCCCTCGGCGAGCACACCGGGTAGGCGGTCAAAACGTCCGTCGAGAAGCACCAGGCGCGATACCGCCTTGGTGGCGGGCGCTGCGTTGCCCATGGCGATACCCAGGTCGGCGTACTTGAGGGCCAGGGCGTCGTTGATGCCGTCACCGGTCATCGCTACCACATGCCCGGCCTCGCGCAGACCCAGCACCATGTTCTTCTTCTGTTCGGGGGAGACCCGGCCAAAGACGGCGTGGGTTCGGGCAGCTTCTACCAGCTCAGGGCCAGATTCGGGCAGGGTCGAGGCGTCGACCGCACCGGCTGAGACGTCCATACCGGCAGCTGCCGCTGCTGCAGCTACCGTGCGGGGGGTGTCGCCAGAGAAGACCTTCAGGTCGATACCCTGGCTCCTGAAGTAGGCCAGGGTTTCCGGAGCCTCGGAGCGTACCTGCTCGCGGAAAATCACGAGCACCTGGGGCTCAAGACCGGCAGGAACCCGGGTGGCTACCTTGCCGGAAGGCTCGCGCAGAAGGGCGGGGGCATGGGCCAGCACCAGCACACGCAGCCCGCTCTCGGCCAGCTCACCGGCCAGGTCACGGGTAGCAGAGCCCTCGGGCAAAAGCGCCTCGGGGGCACCGAGTAGCCAGGCACCGGTGCCCGTGAACTCAACGCCGCTAAAGCGCAGGGCAGATGAGAAGGGCAGGACGCCGGTGGCAGCCGGGGTGCTAGCACCGGCAGGGGCTGCGGCGTCCGCTGCCTCAGCAAAGGGCTCTTTCAGGGCAGCCGCGGTGGGGTTGGCGTTCCGGTCGGCTCCCAGCCAACCCAGGGCGGCAGCCCAGCCGTCCTTAACCCGGGAAGCGGCGGTGGCGTCCTGATGCCCGGTCTCTGCCCAGAGCACCTGCCCGGTCAGGGAGCGAACCGAATCAAAGCGCACCCCGCCCTCGGTCAGGGTGCCGGTCTTATCGAAGCAGACGGTATCGACGCGGGCCAGCACCTCAACGGCGGGCTGCTCCTGAATCAGCACCTCGGTGCGGGCCAGCTTAACCGACGCCACGGCAAAGGAAATCGTGGTCATCAGGGCCAGGCCCTGGGGAATCATGGAGGCCACCGACGAGACAGAGGTAATCAGGGCATCACGCCAGGCACCGGAATCAAGGGCCAGCTGCCAGCCGCCAGCGGCCTGCATCTGCCCGTTCAGCACAATCGCGATGATGGGAACCAGGGCCCAGGTAATCCAGGTGACCACCCGTTCCATACCCGCCCGGAGCTCCGAATGGATGGTGGTGAACTGGCGGGCTTCGGCCGTAATTTTCGCGGCGCGGGAGGTAGCCCCCACCGCCGTCAGCCGCACCTTGCCCGACCCACCAATCACGGATGAAGCCGACAGGACGCCGTCCCCCGGTACCTTACCGACGGGGTCGTTTTCGCCGGTGAGCAGGGATTCATCAAGATCTAGTCCGTCGCTGGTGAGCACCACAGCGTCGGCAGGGACCTGGTCCCCGCGCTTGAGTAGCACAACGTCGTCAAGAACCAGCTCATCGAGGGCAACCGGCACCAGTTTGCCATCGCGCAGGGCAGTAGCGGGGTCGCGGCGTAGCAGGGCAATGCGGTCCAGCTGGCGCTTAGCCGAGAACTCCTGGGTGAAGCCGATGACCACGTTGGCAATAGCAGCCAAAAGGAAAAGGGTATCGAGCCAGGAACCCACCAGGATCACGGCCAGCCCGCAGAGCCCCAGCACCAGGTTAAACATGGTGAATAGATGGGTGCGGATAATGGTCGCGGTAGAGCGGGAGGTCGCATTGTTTTGCGTATTCACTAACCCGGCAGAGGTGCGTTCAGCGACCTGCTCGCTGGTGAGCCCACCGGCTTCGAGGACGCTGTATGGAGGGGTACTCACATTCACGCGGTGGGCAGGCGCGGTGTGAGACATAGGGGCTCCTTGGGCATCAGGCGGGTGAAGGTAGTACCTAGTCTAGTGGGAGAAGCTGAGGGCGCACGTCCGTCTCAAGGATGAAAACGGCCTCAGTCACGGGCCGGAAGCACCAGCAGGCGCCCGGTCACCGGGTGGGTGAGCACCTCAATGGGGTGGCCGTAGACTGCACTGAGCCGCTCGGCGGTGCAGACCTGTTGCGGGCGTCCTCGCGCCACCACCTGCCCCTGGGCAAGAAGCACCAGCCGGTCAGAATAAGAGGCCGCAACATCGAGGTCGTGAAGAACCACCACCACAGCCGCCCCCTGCCGGGCGTAGGCGCGGGCGCGGGTGAGGGTCTGCTCCTGGTGCAGAATATCGAGGGCGGCGGTGGGCTCGTCGAGCAGGAGCAGGGGAGTGCGCTGGGCAAAGACCCGGGCCAGGTGGGTGCGGCCGGCTTCGCCGCCCGAGAGAGTGCGGACGTCCCTGCCCGCCAGGTGCCCGGTATCGGTGTCGGCAAGGGCAGCGGCGACAATCTCGTGATCCTGCTGGGCCTGCTCGGTGCCCCGCCAGGGGGCCCGGCCCATCTGGACCACCTGCTGCACGGTGTAGGAGAAGGCTACCGAGATGTGCTGCAGCAACATAGCCCGGGTGCGGGCCAGCTCTACCGGCCGGTAGTCTGCCAGCGGGCATCCGCCCAGGGTAACCTGCCCCGAGCTAGGGATGACATCCCCTGCCAGCAGGGATAGCAGGGTCGATTTACCCGCCCCGTTGGGGCCGATAAGAGCTAGGACCTCACCGGGGGCAACCTCAAGCGAGACGTTGTGCAGAATCTGCCGCCCGTTCACCCGGTAGTTGACCGAATCGGCGACGAGTAAAGGTGCGGTCACAGGGCCCCCTTGGTCAGGGTTCGGCGGAGCAGAACAAAGAAGGTGGGGCCGCCCACCAGGGCCGTGAAGATGCCGATGGGCAGGTCGGCGAAGCTCATCAGGGTGCGGGCGGCGAGGTCGGAGGCTGCAATGAGCAGGGCACCGCCCAGGGCCGAGGCCGGTAGTAGTACCCGGTTGGAGGGCCCCACCACCATGCGGAGCAGGTGCGGCACAATCAGACCCACAAAAGCGATAATGCCCGCGTAGGCGACCGCGGCCCCGGTGAGCAGGGCGGTGCAGACGATGGCTGCCAGGCGCAGACGCTCTACATGAACACCCGAGTGGGCGGCAGCCCGCTCACCCAGGGCGAGCAGGTTGAGCTGCCGGGCCAGGAGAAAGCTGCCGATAATACCGACACCCACAATCGGGGCACTGGTGGCTACCGCCGCCCAGGTCGCCCCGTTCAGGGAGCCCATCTGCCAGAAGATAATCTGGTCGCGGCTGGCGTCGTCGGCGATAAAGACCATCAGGGCAATCAGGGCGTTAGCTACGGCGGTTACGGCAATGCCGGTCAGAATCATCGACAGCACCTCCGCCCGCCCGCCGGAGCGGGAGAAGAGATAGACGAGGGCGGTGGTGGCTAGTGCACAGGCGAAAGCGCAGAGAGGCACCGTGAACATGCCCAGGGCATTCAGCCCCAGCACAATAGCCCCGCAGGCCCCCACCGCAGCCCCGGCTGAAATGCCGATGACGCCCGGTTCGGCCAGTGGGTTGCCGAAGACCGCCTGCATCAGGGCGCCGGACGCCCCCAAGGCGGCACCCACCAGCAGCCCCAGCAGAATGCGGGGTAGGCGGATATTCCAGAGGGTGGCGTCTGCCAGCTGCATGGCAGGGTCGGCGGACGCCAGCCCCAGATTGCGCAGAATACCCCCGGCAACCTGGGGTAGGGGAATCTCGAACTGGCCCAGGCTGGCTGATATGAGTACCGTACCGAGCAGCAGGAGAGGCAGGGCGGTAAAGACCGCCGTGAGGGTAGAAGAACGTACCTGCACAAGAACCTACTGCTGGGTGTAGATAGCGGTGGCCAACGACAGCAGTACCGCCGCACTGTTGGGACCGAACGAGAGAACCTGGCCGTCTGCCATATCGACCACGCGCTGGTTGGCACCGGCGGTCGTTTCAGCTACCCCGGGGCGGGCGAAGAAGGCCTCGATACCGCCGGTGGACTCTACCCCGCCGGTCATGGTGAGGATCAGGTCGGGGTTAGCCCGCGAGAGCGCTTCGGCGTTAGCGGGCACGGTACCCGAAGCCCCGCCTTCACTCGCCACATCGCGACCGCCCAGGGCAGTAATCAGCTCATCGGCCCCCGAACCGTCACCCAGGATAAAGAAGACACCGGCAGTACCCCGAACGTAGAGGAAGGCCATGCCCACCTTCTGCGCCGAATCCTGCGGGGCAACCTCAGCGATGGTAGCTAGCGCCGAATCAATCTCAGCCTGCACCCGAGCACCCAGCTGGGTGCCAGCGTCCGGAACTCCCAGAGCCTGCGCAACCGCCTCAATCTGCGGCACTACCTGACTCAAGGAACGCGAGGGGTCAAAATGCACCACGGTCACTCCGGCGGAGCGCAGCTGCTCGGTAATTTCGAGGGGGCCGTTGGTGATGTCCATGAGCACCACGGTCGGGGCGAGGGAAAGAACCGCCTCAGCCGAAATATCGTGGCCGTTCTGGGTCACTAGGGGCAGGTCTGCCAGGGTCGTTTCGGTCGAAGACGTGACCCGACCTACCAGGTTGTCACCCAGTCCCAAAGCGACGACGGTCTGGGCCAGGGTACCATACATATCCAGGGCCAGAATACGGTCGGCACTGGTCACGGTCACCTCGGTACCCTGAAAGTCGGTGACGGTTACCGGCAGCTGCGGGGCCTGCGGGTTCTCAATCGGCAGCACGTCGGGCACGGACGCCGCCGTGGCTAGACCTGTCAGGCTCTTGGGGTTCTCTACAGCGTTGGCTTTGAGGTAGTCCTCGGCCTGCTGTAGGGCGGTGCGGTGCACCTCTTCACTGGCGGGAGCCTCAATACCCCCGGCTGTTGCCGATGACTGGGCCCCGCCTTCAACCGACGTAGAAGCTGCCCCCGCCTGCGGGCCTGTAGCGGCGGCGTCCGCACCGCTCTCCGTCGACCCGGTACAGGCCGTCACCGCCAGAACCAGGGCAGCACTCAGAACAGAAAAACCCCGGCGCAGGGGCAGAGAAGAAAAGGAGTGTGTGGGCACCAGAACCTCCGAGAGAAACAAGAGGGTGGGAGCCGGTTACAGCCCGGCCCCCACCGTGAAACGGGTGAGAATTAGGACGCGCGGCGGCGGGCTACCACCACAGCACCGGCAGCCAGCAGGACGGCACCCAGGGCAACCAAGGCGCCCACCGAAGCACCGGTGTTCGCCAGCTTGCCGCTCTGGGCAGCAACGCGGGCAGCCTCAGCCTTCCGCTCTGCTTCAGCGTTCAGGGCATCGCAGTTAGCGCCATTCTGAGAGACATACTGGGTCTTCTCAATGGTCTGAGAAGCACCGGTGACGGTCTTTGAACCCAGGGTGCCGGTGAAGCTGATGGGGTCAAGGGCTTCGCCCGCCTTGTAGAAGCCAGCGAAGGCAGCAGCCCCGGCCTCGGTCAGGGTAGCTGAAGCGCCCGAGAGGGAGATGGTTGAGCCGTTGAGGGCGAGGGAGGAGGTATTGACCGTGGCAAAAGCAACCTCGCCGTAGTTAGTTGCATTGCCGTTCATGTCGTTTGAGGTGACTGACAGGTAGAGGGTGCCGGTAGAACCGTTCACCTCAAGGCGGGGGTTGCTCATCAGGGTGTTGAGGGTTCCCTTGTGGCCGGTGAAGCGCACCGAGCCGGTAAAGGAGATGCTGCCCTTTCCGTTGGAGTAGGTGCCGCTACCGTTTGCCCAGTTAAAGGTGCTGCTGGAGTAGGTAGTGTCAGTAAGCTCCCAACCGCCCTGGGCGATACCGCCGCCGATGTAGTTGCGGAAGGAGGAACGCACACCCCAGCTAAAGGTTGCCGCTGAGATGGTGCCATCAGCTTGAGTAGTGGTTGCGCCGGGCACGGTTTCGGTCACGGTCACCGGCACACACTGGGGTGCCGGGTCAGCAGGGTTAGTAGAGGGCTGGGCCGTAGCTTCTACGGTGGGCTGGGTCGAGGGGGCCACGGTCGGCTCCGCGGACGGGCTCGGCGCAGGGGACTCACTCGGGGCAGGAGCCGGGGTGAGAGCGTCCTCAACGATTGGCGCAGCCACGCGCAGGTAGAGGGGGTCAAACTCCAGACCCTCAGCGTAGCGGGACCCAAAAATGGTCGACGCATGCCCGGTGGCATAGGTCGTCACACCGCTCAGGAGCAGATTACCCTCGGCATCGGTGGTCAGGGCGCTCGCATCGAAGCTGGCGATGGGCTGATCGGTAATTTCGCCGGTGTTGGCCGAGGTGCCGGTGGAGTAGATGTAGCCGTTTGCACCATCGGTAACAACGCGGAAGCTGTGCAGATTGATATTCAGTACCCCGCCGTGGGCGACCAGAGAGAAACTGCCCGGCACGGTGATGGAGTAGCCGGTCTCGGTCTTCTGGGCGGTGGCACCGGCAAAGACGAAGTTGTTACCTTCAAGACTGGTGCTCTCACCGGGAGTAACGGCGTTCTGGGCGATCAGGTAGTTGAGGAAGGAATCCTTGATACCCCAGGTGACGGTGCCCGCTGCATTGGTGACACCGTCAGTGGTGGGGTCGGGAGCAGGTTCTGGGG
>NZ_SPQC01000043.1 GCF_004569295.1 Rothia nasimurium | reverse complement strand
AGCCCCCGCCGCCCCCGAAGGATGACCCGCCCGAGAAGCTACCCCCTGATGCCCCCGAATTTTCCGGTAGGTGATTGCTACCCGAGTAGAGGTGGGGCATGGTCGCGTAGAGGGGTAGCCAGGTGTTAAAGGTGGGGGCGTAGCGGGTGTAGGTCTCCTTGTTCTCTGCTTCTTGCTCGGCGAGCTCTGCCTCGCGCTGTTCGGGGTCTACCGGGGCGGTGCGGTTGGCGTAGCGATATTTGATGTAGTCACGGCGCATATCGTCGGGAATGCTCAGGCCGGGGTTTTCTTCTTTAGCCCTGCGCATCTCGTCCTCAGCAGCCCGCTTGATCTTGCGGTAGTCGCGGAAAACCCACCCGACGATAATTGCTGCAACAGCGCCCAGGGTTCCCAGGACGCCCCACAGAATCAGGTTGCTATCTGCGCTCTCGGTTTCTGTGGCGGCATAGATTTCGTCGATGGTGATCTCTAAACCGGCAGCGTAGTTGCCGTCGGTGAGGTAGGGGCCCAGGACGTCGTTGGCGATGGTTTCTGCCTCAGAATCGCTGATGTAGTCCCCGGCGCCGTCGGCAACCGCGATGAAGGTTTCACGGCCCGCCATATCGATGACCAGCACAGCCCCGTTATCTTTACCCTGATCACCGACGCCCCAGGCGTTGCCCAGGTCAGTGGCGTAATCGGGCAGGTCACCGGGGCTTTGGTCGGTGGTGTAGATAGCGAAGCGGGCGTGGTCGGTGCCCCGGTTTTTCTGGTCGATGAGGTCGTTGAGGGTGTTCTCTTCGGCGTCGGTGAGCAGGTTGGCGTCATCGCGAATGTTGCCGGACGCTGGCGCAGCAGGTAGGTCTGCTGCTTCAGCTGCCGTCATGGTCAGGGGTGCAAGGGCGAGGACGCCCGCTGCCGCTAGCGCGGGTAAGGCAGCGAGCCTGCGGGGCAGCTTCTTGTTCTGGATCTGGGGGCTTGTGACGTCGGTCTGAGGGTTCACGGCTACGTCCTTTCTGGCATCGGGTAGCAGGCTTCTTTACCCGCTCTTACCGCCAGCATAGCAAGCCTGCTGATAAAAGAACTCCCCCCGGCAGAATGAAATAAAGGAAAGACTCTTACCTCCTTGAACTCACCGACCAATCCCCGCATGACCCATCAAAGAGCAAGCCCTAAAGTTTTCAATCTGAACCAGGACTCCGCATCATAAACGCGGAATTACCACTGTTTGAAGATAACGAGCAAAATTCAAAGCCCCTGCTTTTCGAAGCATACTAGGCACGGTCGGTCGCACCAGAATTCCTACGTTCAAGATAGGCTTCTTGTTTTAGATATACCGAGTCAAGGGCCTCTGGGCGTATAAAGTGAGCCATCTGCATAAGAAAGTCATCAGCGCTCAAGGTGTCATAGGGCAGAACGCGCTCCCCCTGATAACTTTGACCAAAAGCTATCAGCTTAGAGTCATCGGTAATAAGAGCATCTGCGTTAGATGCAAGCACCGCCGCATGAACATGCGCATCATGCTCATCAGGGTAACCAGCAGGGACATTTACCTCAAACCCCTCCACGACATCTGTCACGCTAGCCATAATCTGCTGCATATAACGTTGCCTTACAGCATCATCATGGTGTGGATGTTGTTTACGCCAGTGGTAACCAAACTCGTCCAAGATACCCTGCGAAAGATAGACCTGATAAAAAAGATTGTTTGTTTCTATACAGGTGAGGAAAATCCAGTCTCTCAACGTCTTGCTCATGAATACATTGGTGTCGAGAACTATCCGATAGATATCGCTGCTCATACCACCCCATCCTAAAGATATGGGTAACACAAGCAGCGATATTTCTATTGTGTTTAGTCTGAAACTCCAAGCTCTTCGTCAAGTTTCAAGAGCTCTTCGAAGGCAACTTTCTGCTCGGCGGTTTTCGCAGCAAGTAGCTGCGCCCTGTAGGCATCAACATCAGCTGTGCGAACACGCCAGTGGGTACCTACCTGATGGGCCGGCATCTTTCCCTCACGAATAAGTTTCATGAGAGTCGGGCGAGATACACCAATGCGGCGGGCAGCCACAGTCGTAGTAAGGTCTTTGGGCACAGCAATCACTTGTGCATGCCCTCCCTGACTAATAATTGACAGAGTTGCTTTCAAAGCAGCGACCAGTTCCGCACCGAGCACTTCACTGGCCTCGCCAGATACAGTCAGCGACACAGACAGCATGGGTGACTTCTCAAGGCGGACAAGAAGGTTGTGGGCTTCCTGAGCCATAGCTTGGCTTGTTTCGATAGTCGCAGTATTTTTGAGAGCCTGCGCAGTCATAGTATTCCTCGATAACAGTGATTCTTCGCTTGATGCACCCTCAGACTATCGGATTAAGTGAAATAAGTGCAAGAGTTTTCATTTATTTCACTTATTACAAACTTCGCATCATTCATATCTAGAAGGTACTCAACCCCGTCGCCTCCTGGGCGCGGTAGGCTAGGGTTTGCAGGGTGGATTTCAGGACGCCCCCGCCTGCCTTGGCTGTGTAGGGCAGAGTGAAGGTGATTTGGGCACCGTCTATCGGTTCGTTATTCCAGATCAGGGACCAGTAGGCAGAGAACTCCTGGGCCGGTGCGGAGTCACCCGCAGCGCGCACCCGCAGACTGGTTTCTAGGTTGTAATTACAAATATTTCGGCGGGTGAAATTACCCGACCCACTCAGGAGCTCAAAGCCGCCAGAATCTGCCAGGGCGGGAGCGTCCGCCCTTCGGTAAACCGCCAGATACTTGGGATGAAACTGCTCGCCCCCTGTGGCGTACCAGCGCACCTGAACCCCGGCGCGTACCAGCTCTCGCGCAACGGGCAGGGCGGGCAGGCCGGTTTTTGTGCGACCGAAGGCGTCAATATTGAGGTCGAGCACCACCTGTACCGAAGCGCCACGGGCCGCAGCAGCTTTGAGCCCGGCAATGACAGCACGCTCCGATAGATAGAACATACCCAGGCAGATCCGGTCCCCCGCGCCGGCACCCGCCAGCAGCTCCAGCACCGCAGTGCGAATACCGCCCTCAGTCACCAACTGCACCTCAGACGCCTGCTCCAGATGCTCAACACCCCCAGCAAACCTTAGCCCTCGCAGGGAACGGGCAAGGTCGGGAGCAGAAAAGTCTAGAACCGCCAGCTCGCTGGCCAGCAGGTCACCCACTACAGCCCCGGTGACCCGCAGACCCAGGTTGGAGTTGGGCGCAGAGGCGTCGTGCGGATTGGCGGACGCCACCACAGCCTCAGCCTCAGACAGGGCCACCTTGCGGTGGTTGGCCTTGAAATTAAAAAGCCGGGCGTAGGCATTGGCAGAGACGCGCGGCCCGCCCGGTGCCAGGGCATTGGGCAGCACGGCGGGGAGCTCCGGCAGGTGCGCCAGGGCTGCCCGATAGAAGCCGGAGTAGGCGGGGTTAGAGTCGCGCAGGGCTTCTAGCCGGGTTTCAACCACCTGCACCCCGGCGGCCCGCAATCGCTCTAGATGAGGCAGGGGGTAGCTGCCGTAGAAGGTATTGATGGGGTCGGTAATGAGCACGATGGGCACCTCGGGGGCAGCTGCCCGCTTGACAAGAAGGGCCTCGGTGAGGCGCTGGGAGAGGGCCGGGTAGGTGCGCCCGCTGGAGCGGTCATAGTCGCTGTTGAAGAGGAACATATCGAGCACCAAGAAGCTTGTAGCCCGCTCAATGATCCCCTCAACAGCGGTGAAAATCTGCTGGTCAGACTGACTTTTGCCGTCGACCGTGTAGGTGAGGCCTGCCAGCATCTCTACCTGCCCGCTTCGCCAGGGCCCGGCAACGCCCAGGCCGACTGGCAGGGGTTTGTAGCGGTGATAGAGGGCGGACGCGGCTGCGGCAGCACCGCAGGCCAGGGCGGCAAAGGCGAGGGGGCGGGTTGGTGTGCTCATGTTTCTAATCTACCGAGACAGCTATTTCTTATCTCACACACCCACCGCTTGCCGATATTTTTTACAAGTGTAAACTTTACATCTGTAAGAAAAATTGTTGACAGAGGATACCCGCGATGACCCCCACCCTGGCACCCGCCGCAGAGGACGCACGCGCCGCCGACCCGCGTCCGGCCCGCTCCCGCGCAGCCCTCATCGACGCCGCCACCGAGGCCCTGGGCACCAGCGACCCCGGCAACCTCAGCATCACAACCCTGGTCAAGACCGCAGGGGTCAGTCGCCCCACCTTCTACCAGCACTTCACCGACGTGCACGAGCTCATTCACGCCGCAGCCCTCACCAAACTCAGCGCCGCCTTCGACACGTTACTGCCCGCCGACCCCACCGCGTCCGTCGCGGTCTTTACCAGCGAGGTCAGCACCAACCTGCTCAAGCAGCTGCAGATCAACGCGGATTTCTACCGCAACGTGCTGGCTATCTCGGGCAACTCCTCCCTGGTCGCCGAACTCATCGACTTCCTCAGCCACCGCTTTCTCAGCCGACCGGCCGTTGCCGAACGTTTCATCACCAAGAACCCCGACCTCACCAGCGACTACGCCCAGTTCGTTGCTGCCGGAGTTGCCTGGCTGGCCGTCCGCTGGCTGGCCACCGACTTCACCGGCGAGCACACCGCAGAAGCCACCGGCGAGCGCCTGGCCCAGATGATGCGGGCAGCTATCTCCTAGCCTGCCCCCTTGACTTTTACTGACCCTACGACCTGAAAGCAGGTGAAATCCCGTGCCCTCAACACGCGCTAAACGCCCGAAGCTCCACGACCGGTTCAGCCCCATGAAATATCTGGTTCTGCTGGCCGTTATTATCATTCCCTCTATCTACTCGGGTATTTTGACCTGGTCAAACTACGACCCTACGGGCACGATTGACGCCGTTCCGGCAGCGATTGTGAATGAGGATGCCCCGGCGACCACAGCCACCGGCAACACCCTTAACCTGGGTCAGCAGCTGACCGATGAGCTGCTGAGCAACGACAGCAAACAGAATTTTGACTGGTCGACCATGAGCGCCGATGAGGCTCAGACCAAGCTTGAAAACGGCGAGGTGCAGGCGGTGCTGACTATTCCCGCCGACTTCTCAGCGAATGTAGCCTCGGTATCTGAAAACAATGCGGCGGCAGCCCAGACCGCCAAACTGACCATCACCACCAACGACGGCTCCAACATCATCTCAGGTAATATCGCTAGCTCCCTGGGCACGGCGGTCACCGACACCCTGGCCAGCCAGGTGTCCATCGAGTACCTCAACAACATCTACGCAGGCTTCACCAATATTCATGACTCCCTGGGGCAGGCGGCGGACGGCGCCAGCCAGCTTGCCAACGGCTCCACCAGCGCCAAGGAAGGCTCCGAAGAGCTCGTGGTGGGCCTAACCGACCTCAAGTCGGGCACCGGCGAGTTGAGCTCCGGGGCAAGCACCCTCGCGGACGGTGCCACCCAGGTGAACGACGGCGCTAGCTCGCTGGCGTCCGGCTCAGCCTCCCTAGCCGATGGCGCTACTCAGGTGAACGACGGCGCGTCCTCCCTGACGTCCGGCGCAGCGGAACTGAACAGCGGCGCCACCTCGCTGGCGACCGGCGCTGATAGTGCCACCAGCGGTGCAGCCTCCCTCTCTGACGGTCTCAGCCAGATCAACTCCGCCGTATCTGCCCTACCCGAGCAGCTCCCCGCCCTGACCGAGGGCACCGGCTCCCTGGCGTCCGGCGCCTCTGACCTTGCCAGCGGTGCGCAGAGCCTTGAGGACGCCGCCGGGCAGCTCGCAAGCGGCGCCACCACCCTCTCGGATGGTGCGGACGCTGCCGTCACCGGCGCCCAGAATCTCGCCGACGGCGCGGAGCAACTGCACACCGCCACCGGCACCCTTGCCAGCGGCGCGCAGGGCATTTCGGCCAGCTCCCAGGCCCTCATCGATAACTGGGGCAACCTCACCGATGAGCAGAAACTTGCTGCCCTGCAGCAGCTCAATGCGGGGGCGTCCACCCTTGCCAGCGGTGCCGGGGCTGTAGACACAGCCGCCGGGCAGCTCGCTACCGGGGCAGATACCCTGGTGGGCACAGACTCAAGCGGCCTGACCAAGCTGGCTGCGGGGGCGTCCGCTCTCGACAGCGGGGCAGGTCAGCTGGCAAGCGGCGCGACTTCCCTCTCTAACGGGGCAGACGCCCTTAACCAGGGGGCTGCAACCCTCAACAGCAAGGCAGGCACCCTGTCCACCAGTCTGGGCTCCCTGGTCACCGCCATCTCCCAGGCCAATGACGGGGCAGCCTCACTCGCTTCGGGCACCAGCACTCTGGCCAGCGGCGCGTCCACCCTAGCGGACGGCGCCGGCTCCCTTTCATCGGGTGCGTCCACCCTGGCCGAGGGCACCAGCTCCCTGGCTAGCGGGTCTGCCACCCTCAACGACGGCGCCCAGACCCTCGCTGATGGAACCAGCAGCCTTTCATCGGGTGCCACCAGACTCGCCAGCGGAGCCGCAACCCTCGATGAGGGGGTAGGCTCAGCCGTGGACGGGGCCTCCTCCCTGACCAGCGGCCTGAACGAGCTAGAGGACGGCAACACCCAGCTAGCGACCTCTCTGGGGGACGCCGTGGGGCAGGTTCCTAGCTACACCACCGACCAGGCCAGCGAACTCAGCGCAGTCACCAGCGACCCCGTCACCATTGAGAAGACCCGCCTGAACGAGGTGCCCACCTACGGCCACGGCCTGGCCCCCTACTTCATGACCCTGGCCCTGTGGGTCGGTGCTATCGCCTACTTCATGATGTACCCGGCGATTTCCAGCAAGTTCGCCCGCGGCGGCCATTCCGGCCTACGGACCCTGCGCGGGGCCCTGGTGCCGGTACTGCTCATGGGTGTTCTGCAGGGCACGGTGATGTCTACCGTGATTCACTACTGGGTGGGCATTGAAGAGGTGAATTTCTGGGGCCTGACCGGCTTCGCCGTTCTGACCTCTATCACCTTCCTGGCTATCAACCAGGCCCTCATCGCCCTGCTGGATGCTCCCGGCCGTTTCATTTCGCTGATTCTGACCGTACTCCAGATTGGTGCGGCAGGCGGTACCTACCCGATTGAGACTGCCCCGCCCTTCCTGCAGGCCATCCATCCCTGGCTGCCGCTGACTCATGCCCTGGAGGCTTTCCGCTCCCTGATTGCCGGCGGTCCCATCGGCCTGACCTCGGGTATTGTCTGGCTGCTGGGCTGGATTGCCCTGGCTGTTGCGGGCACTGCCCTGAGCATCTGGATTCGCCACCGCCGCGAAGATAAGGCAGAGGCCGAACGTCAGGCCCGCCTGACCGCCCTGGCGAGCGCCTAGGCGAAGCAGCCAGTGCCCAAACGATAGGATAGAAGGAACCGCACCACTATCTTCCACCGTTGAAAGAGGAACCATGGGGTACTTTGAGTCCGTCCAGTCTGCCGCGCAGCTGCTCAAGCCGCTCACCGATGAGCGTATGTTGCAGGCTCTTGACCGCCTTGAGGTGGATTACGAGCTGGGCGATGACGGGGCCGCCGTGTTCCATTTTGAGCGGGGCTACTTCTACTACGCCCTCTCCAGTAACGCCAGCCGCGACCTGCTGAGCGTGCGCGGCAGCTACCGGGGTACCTTCCCCCTCGAAGCGCTGCCCGCCCTCAACAAGTTCACCAACGCCTGGAACCAGCAGAACCTCTTTCCCAAGGTCTTCCCCTACCGGGTTGAAGAGGAGAGGCAGGGCTTTGTGGTGCTACCGGTTGAGCTGAGCATGGTCTACGCGGGCGGGGTGGCGGACGCCCAGCTTGATGAGCACCTGCGCGCTGCCCTGCAGACTTCGCTGGAGTACTTCGAAACCGTGGCCTCCACCTTCGGCGGGGAGGAATAGCCTTGTCGCAGCGTTTTAAAGTTGATTTGGGCGGCCTGGTTGAGCTGCTGTCGAAGAACCTGTATTCGGGCCCGCAGGTTTACCTGCGTGAGGCGATTCAGAACGGGGTTGACGCTATTACTGCCCGCCGGGAGCAGGATGCCGATGCCCCCGCCCGGGTACTCCTGGAGCCTTGGGAGGACGGCACCGGCATCACCATCACCGACACCGGCGTGGGTCTGACTGCCGAGCAGGCCGAGGAGTTTCTGGCGACGATTGGCCGTACCTCTAAGCGCGATGAGGTCTTTAACGAGGGTCGCACCGAGTTTTTGGGTCAGTTCGGTATTGGCCTGCTGGCCTGTTTTTTGATTGCCGATACTGTTGAGGTCACCTCTCAGAGCGTACTGCCGGGGGCTGCCCCGGTGCGCTGGCTGGGCCATGCGGACGGCACCTTTGAGGTGCTTCAGCTAGCCAGCGGTGAGGACGCCGCCGGGCAGCTTCCCGAGGTCGGCACAACGATTCGCCTGAAGGCGCGGGCGGACGCCGCCCACTGGGTTGCCGAGGAGACGGTGGTGACGCTGACGAGCGACTACGCCGATATGCTGCCGGTTGAGGTGGCGGTTCGGGTGACGGCTGCCGGCCAGCGGATTTGGCGTCGTATTTCCCTGCCTGCTCTGCCCTGGGCGAGGGGGGAGGGCGAGCACCAGCCCAACCAGCACGAACGAGCCCTGGCCCTGACTAACTACGCAGAGAAGACCCTAAGCTTCACTCCCCTGGCCGCTCTTGAGCTCAACGTGCCCGCCACCGGCACGACCGGTGTGGCCTATGTGCTGCCGCAGGCGGTCTCACCGGGCTCAGGCCGCCACCGCGTCTACGTGAAGAACATGCTGGTGAACGCCCGCGAAGACACCCTGTTACCCGATTGGGCTTTCTTCGTGCGGGCCGTGGTGAACTCGGAGTCCCTGACCCCAACGGCCTCCCGCGAGCAGCTGCGCGAGGACGAGATTCTTCTGCTCACCCGCGAGGCGATCGGTGAGCAGCTCAAGACCTGGATTACCGCTACCCTCTCTGAACCCAGTGCCCTGCGCGACCGCTTTGTCGAAACCCATTCTCTGGCCCTGCGGGCAGTGGCTCTGGCTAGCGACGACATGCTCGATGTGGTGGCGTCCTCCCTGCCCTTTGAGACCACCGGTGGTATCGCTACGCTCGCCCAGGTCATTGAGGAGACCGGGCAGGTGCTCTACACCCCCACCACCGAGGCCTACCGCCGGGTGGCTCCGGTGGCGCGAGCTCAGGGGCTGTGGGTGGTCAACGGTGGCTACGTCTACGACGCCGACCTACTGGCTAAACTGGCTGACCGTCCCCGCTGGAAGGTTACCAAGCTGACCAGCAAGGACATCACCCAGACACTGGCAGCCGTTGAGATGGAACGGGAGTTCGAGGTGCTGCGCGGCTTAGAGCGCGCCCGGGCCGTGCTCGCAGCCCAGGACTGCGGCGTCCTACTGCGTACCTTTGACCCCGCTGAGGTACCCGCGGTGCTGCTGCGCGATGCGGATGCCGAACGCGCCCGCGACCTGGCCCAGGAGGCCGAGGACGCCGGCGGCGTCTGGGGTGGGCTGCTCGGCTCCTTTACCGAGGCGACAACCGAGCCGACCCGCACCCTGGTGCTCAACGACGCCAACGAAAATACCCGCCGCCTGCTGCACCAGCCAGAGCACGCGTCCTTTGAACCGGGCCTGACAACCCTCTACCTCTCAGCCCTCATGCTCGCCGGTGAGGGCCTACGCGGGGCCGAAACCAACCTGCTCAGCGACAGCCTGGCCCAACTGCTCGAAGCCGCCCTGCGCCAGCCCTAAACTAGCTACCAACAAGGGAGAAAACTGTGTGGTCAACCCACGAAGCCGCCCAGAAAATTGCCGCGACCCGCGACCTGCCCTACGGTAGCGCCCGCACCGCCGCCATGGAGTACATCACCCGCACTCTTGAACGGGAAGGCCCTGAATCTATGCTGCCCGAGGCTTACCTCAACCTGGTGGAGGCCTATGTTTTTGGGCAGCCGACCCCGGCATCCTTTGCGGTGTTCTCTAAGCTGCTGCGCCTCTACGATGCCCACCCCGAGCACTTTGACGAGTTCACCGCCCGCACCCTCTTCTGGCAGTTCAAGTGGATTATTGGCGACATGACCGCCTACCCGCAGATCTCTAAGGCGCAGGCGCGCGAGCTGCTCGATGAGATGCGCCGCCGCTACCGCCTGGCGGGCATGGGCGAGATGGCCCCCGACCGGGCCGAGTACATGTGGGCTGCCCATATCGGTGAGGACGAGGCCGCCGAGACCTGGCGCGCCCGGTGGCTTGCGCACGGTGAGGACGAGATGGACTGCGGCTCCTGCAGGCACGGCGAGATTCTGCGCGACCACGTGACCGACGGGGAGTTTGAGGCGGCTATCCGTATGGGTGCCCCCACTGAAGATTTGTGTAACCGGGAGCCTGCTGCCTCCCACCGGCAGCTGGCCCTTGCCTACCTGCACTTGGAGGACGGCGACGCGGCCGGCCGGCACCTGCTGCGGGCTGCGGCTAACCGCGACCAGTATGATCCGGACGACCTGGGGGTTGAGTTTGAGGTGCTGGCCCGCGGCCAGAACCTTCAGGCGGCCTTTGACCTGCTCGCTGACCACGGCAAACGTGCCCTTGACCTGGCGGGGGACCCCGGCGATAACCGCAACTTCCTGCGCTATATCGTCGCTGGCCTGGCCTGGGCTTTAGAGGACCACGGGGGTATGTCCACAGGCCTGCGGCCTGCCGGTCAGGTCGAACGGGCGACCCTGCGGGAGCTTTACGACTGGGTGCTGGCCGAATCCCGGCCGCTGGCTCAGGCCTTTGACCGCAGGGCGGGTAACACCCGGTTCTCGGAGTCCCTGGAGGCCGCCACCGAGTTGCCCGCCCTGGTACCCATTGTGCTGCCTACGGGGGCGGACGGGGTTGGTTCGGCTAGTTCGGACGGTAACGCGGAAGGGGCTACTCCCCTATCCTTTACCCCGGTGGAGTCCTCCCTGGCGGTGGCCCGCGAGCATGAGGCCGCAGGGGCTTCCCTTGAGGCGGGTCTGGCCTACGCCGAGGCTGCTTTCTTGGTACTGGCTGGTGGGCCTGTCACGGGGGCGCAGGCGCTTGAGGCCCACGGGTTCTTTGAGAAGGCCTGGCCCCTGCTGGCGGACGGCGGTGCCGCCCCTGCCCTGCTGGCCGAGGTAGTGCGCGTGTGGGCGCCGGTTGCCGAACGGGTAAATGACCTTGAAGCCCTTCGTACCCCAGTCAATGAGCTACAGGAGCTGGCCCGACAGGCGGCCCACCCCGACCTTCTGACTGTGATGCAGGCTCAAGATCTCGCTGCCCGCCTTTCGTTGGCGGCCGGTGACTCTGCGAGCCAGCAGCTCGTGGATGAGCTGGTTGAGACCTACCGCGAGAACGAGTCTCTGGAGCGGGCAGCCCGCCTGCTGGTGGTTGCCGCTGAAGCTGCGGCTGGCGCCGGGCAGAGTGAGCTGGCGATTGGCCGCTATGAGTTGGCGGCGGAGTTTTTTGAGCCTTTGAGGCTGAAAAAGTCCCGTGCTGCTGCCCTGGACGCCTGCATTGAGCTGCTGCGCGCCACCGGTCAGGAGCACCGCGTCGAAGCCCTACTGGCTGAGCTCGTGGAGCCCTAACACTGATCTACCACCGAATAACCTGACTGAAGAACTACTAGCAGGGTTCTACCATATCTCTCAACCATCAGGTTATTTGCACTATTTGATATGTACTGGGCACCCCTTATGAGCAAGCCTCTTTCTGAGCCTAAATTTTATTTTAGCGATAAATTTTTACGTCTTGACTTTCCCAAATATTTCCATCTATTTTATTGATGAAAACTTGTCCCTCATAATCATATTCCACTAAAGGAAAATAGATAGTATCTATAGTGTAATCCCAAAATTCAATAACCTGTTTAGGATGGACAGCAAGGTATTCATCCGCATAAAGGTCAGCTTCCCCTCCCAACTTACGATGGGGGAAAACCCCAAGATGTGAGGGGCATTGGGGCTACCTTCCACCAAGAGAATGTAACCATCATGGCCAATTTCTCCGGGAGAGACATCAGAATCTATCCCTTCCTGAGAGTAAGGGTTTGCCGATATTTTTTCCCGTATTGCTCCCATCTGCCCCATGGTCTGGGGGTAAAGATTATAGAGCCTGGTTCTTTTAGGTGCGCAGATAATCCAGGGGGCTACAAATTTTTCCGTCTCACGATAGGCCTGACAGTATTTCTCTGCCTTCTGGTAGCTGGAATATACAGCGGCAACTGATACATCCCCAAAAGGGATGTGCAAAACTATGTAGATAAAATCTGAAATATCAGTAGCCGCAGTTTTCATCTTTTTTCGCCGTCTGCACAACAGTTCTTATGGTCTTTCCATTAATAGTCACTTCACCATAGGTTATTTGTTGAAATTTTGACTTATTAGAGTTTTTACACAACCATTCCAAATCTTGAAGGCGCTTAATCCGCTGCACTTCAACAACATTATCTACAGCAGAGGCATCTGGCATTCGAACACCAAAAACCAGAAGAATAGCTATAAAAAGATTGAAAAAAATTTTTCATTTGAACTCACCAACTTTCCCACTGGCAAATAATAAATCTTCATCACGAGCTTTACCAGACATATCACGCATAACTTCTTCCACCCGCTTAGCCTGTTCAAGACTCAATGTTTTTTGAGCAACAAGCCAACCAACACCCAAAATTTCAAACTGGCTACGCACATCGTTGCACCATGATTCAGTTGAAAGTTTGGAATCATTTGAACAAGCAAGTAAAAAATATACTGAGAAGGAAAGTTAAGCCTCCCTAAGCTACCCACGCCCCGCTGCGGGCGCGCAGACCCAGGGTGAGGGCGCGGGCGCCCATGTACCACAGGGCATAGGAGCACCAAAGCAGCAGGTAGGCCAGAGTGGGGCCATCGAGCAGCCCACCCCAGCCCCAGGAGGTGCCCCCGGCAAGCGGGGCGGGAGCGTCCGCACCGGCACCGAACCAGAAATACAGCCCGGCCAGCACCGGCAGGTAGGCCACCAGGGTAAAAAGCCCAGCCAGGCCCAGGTAGCGCACGTCCTGGGCACCGATCAGCACGCCGTCCAGAATGAAAACGTAGGCAGCCAGAGGCTGACCCACCGCCAGCACCAGCAGCGACAGGGCAAAGAGGCGCTGCACCTCGGGGTCGGAAGTAAACACCCAAGCCAGGCCAAACCCGACCGCCGGGCAGACCAGAGCCGTGACCAGACCAAAGGCCAGACTCCACCGCACCAGGCGGTTTTTGAGCTGAACCACTGCGCCCTGCCCCTGCCGGGTGGAAAGGTCCTGCGCGCCCATCTCCTTACCCAGCAGGGTCTGGGCGGCAATGGCCAGAGCATCCAGGGCAAAAGCCAGCAAGTTAAAGAAGGCCATGGTCAGCTGGTAGGCGGCCAGGTTTTTCTCCCCCTGGCTGGTCACCACAAAGACCGTAGCCAGCAGGGCAATCCGCAGGCAGGCCGCCCGCACCATCAGCCAAGCCCCCACCCGAAAGACAGCGGCCAGTCCGGCGCGGTCGGGCAGCCAGCCGGGCGTCCGCGTCCGCGCAACCACCGCGTAGGTCAGCGCCAGGGCCATGCCCCACTGCACCACCGCCGTCGCCACCGCCGAGCCAGCCACACCCCAGCCTGCCGGGTAGACTAGGGCCCAGCTCAGCGGCACGTTGAGGGCAGCGCCAGCGGTAGCAACGTAGAGGGGAGTTTTGGCGTCCTGAAGACCGCGCAGGGCACCGGTCGCCGCCAGCACCAGGAGCATGCCGGGCAGGCCCGCCAGGGAAGGCAACAGGTAGGCGGTGGCGTGGGTCAGGACGTCCCCGCCCGCCCCCAGCGCACGCAGCAGGGGGTCGGCGGTCAGCGCCAGCAGCACCGCGAAGAAAAGGCCCAGGCCAGCAGCAACCCACAGGCTGTTGCGGGCAGCAGCAAAAGCGCTGGGGGTATCCCCGGCTCCCACGGCCCGGGCCACCGCCGGGGTGGTGGAGTAGGCTAGAAAAACCATGAAGCCCACCAGGGTTTGCACCACGGTTGAGCCCAGCGTCAGGCCAGCCAGTGGGGCGCTGCCCAGGTGGCCCACGATGGCAGAATCGGCCAGCACCAGCAGGGGCTCAGCGATGAGGGCACCAAAAGCGGGCACCGCCAGGGCAAGAATCTGGCGGTTGAGCGAAGGCTGCCGGGGTGAAGAAGACGGTGTGGAGGGCATAAAACCACCCTACCGGCATCCGTATGGGTAAGCGAAACCTTCATCTGTGTGTGCAAAGAACGCGCAGATGAAGGTTTCGGTTACTTTCAAGAACCTAGCTGGCCTGGGCTTCTGCCTCGACCACGTAGGCGTCGCTGACCTCAACCCCGGTGTAGAGCTTGAACTGTTCAGCAGCCTGCAAGGCGATGACCTCGCCGCCGGTAATCACTTCCTTGCCCGCAGTCCGTCCGGCCCGAATCAGCGGGGTTTCAACGGGCATGGCGACCACATCAAAGACCACCTGGGCGGCCTCAATCGCGGGAGCGGGGTAGGCCAGGGTGTCGACCTCGGGGCCGCCCTCCATGCCGATGGGGGTGACGTTCACGATGACGGGGGCGGTCAGCTCGCCCACCTCAGCGGCCCAGGTGTAGCCGTAACGCTCGGCCAGGGCCCGACCCGCCTCTTCGTTGCGGGCGATGATGGTACCGGTGCGGAAGCCCGCGTCATAGAAAGCTCCAACCACAGCCGCCGCCATACCGCCCGAGCCGCGCAGCAGGAAGGGCAGGGCGGGGTCTACCCGGTGGGAGGCCAGCAGGGAGGCCACCGCAATCACGTCGGTGTTGTAGGCCTTGAGGTAGCCATCTGTGTTCACAATGGTGTTCACCGCGCCGATGACCTCAGCAGAGTAGTCCATCTCGTTGACCAGGGGAATTACCGCCTGCTTGAAGGGCATGGACACCGAGCACCCGCGAATGCCCAGGGCCCGCACGCCACCGATAGCGGCCTCAATGTCGGTGGTGGTCATGGCCTTATAGAGAAAGTCCAGGCCAAACTTTTCGTAGAGGTAGTTGTGGAACTTAATGCCGTGGTTTGAGGGGCGGCCCGAGAGGGAGATACAGACGGTGGTGTCGCGGTTCAGGGGCGGACAGCCAGGCGCGGCGGGTGAGCTAGTCATAGGGTGTTTTCCTTGGTGAGGGTTCGAGCCGGGCTCTTCACAGCGGGGCTAACCCGGCCTGACCCTTTCACCCTACCACCGGCGTCCGCGCGGGTGGCCCGCTAGGGCCGGGTCATGGTGTAGGTTTTACGGCCCGCAAACTCGTCAGAACGGGCGATAGTGAAGCCTTCTTTTTCATAGAAACGAATCGCGCGGGCGTTAGTGGAGAGCACCTCAAGTTCAGCGGGGCCGGGGTCGAGCACCTCGCCCAGCAGGGCCTGGGCAACTCCCGTGCCGAAGGCCTCGGGCAGCAGGTAGAGCATTTCAAGTTTTTGTACCTCGTAGGGCATCTGGGAGGCGAAGGCCAGACCCAGTAGCTTGCCCGCGGCGTCCTTTTCTACCGCCACCAGGGCGCGGCGGTGCTGGCCCAGCTGCTGCTGAATATCTTCACCGGTGCCGCCGGTGGAATCTAGCCACTCTGCGAATCCGGTGGCGCGGGCGTCCAGCTGCTCTTCCTGCTTGGCGAACATTTCGAGGGTAAATGTGCCTGCGTAGGCGTGACGCCAGGACGTCATACGCAGCTCTTCCCACGCTCTGGCCTCTGCGGGCACAGGTGGGCGGATCTCAAAATTCATTATTCTCCTTGGGCCCTGCCGCTGCGAGCGAGTGGGGGGGAGGCAAGGCGTAGAGTCATGATACAGCACCGACCTGCAAAATCTTCAGGTTTTAAATAGACAGGTAGTAGATGTAGTCGTGGGCAATTTCAGTGTCGGTGAGCTGGAAGGTGCGCTCACCCACCCGGGTGAATCCCATCTTTTCATAGAAGGCCTGGGCGCGGTGGTTGAGCTGATGGGTGCCAAGGTGCAGGCCGTCTTTACCGTCGGCGCGGGCAGCGGCGATAGCAGCGTCCATGAGCTCCCTAGCCAGACCGGTTCCGCGGGTTTCGGCGGAGAGGTAGAACTTGCTCAGATAGGCGGCCTTGCCGGGGATTTCGGCGGGCTGGGGTGCCTCGTGGTCGATGCCGAAATAGGCGATGATGTCGCCCGCTTCGTTGACGGCCAGGGTGAAGCTGTAGGCGCCGGTTTCGATGTAGCGGGTGAAGGACGCCTCATCTAGGTTTTCGCTCACAAAGGCCGCAACGAACTCGCGGGGAACCACGGACGGGGCAGCATCAGGAAAGTGGGCGCTGGCAAAAGCTGAGAGGGCGGGCACGTCGGCAAGGACGGCCGGGCGCAGGATGTGGGGCATAGCTATTCTTTCTCGTAGCCGCGGAGTTTATTGAGGGCGCGGCGTTCATTTTTGGTGGGGCGGCCTGCGCCCCGGTCGCGGCGGGGTAGGGCGCCGCTGGTGAGGTAGGCGGGTTTGGGGGCTGAGATGTCCTCGTAGCAGGTGACGGCTACGGGGGAGCCGACGCGCTTGGAAATGGTTTTTCGCACGATGAGTACGCGCTCCCAGCCGGGGTAGCGCACGGTGACGGTGTCGCCGGGTTTGATTTTCTGGGAGGGCTTGGCGTGCTCGCTGTTGATGCGCACGTGCCCAGCTTTGACCTCGGTGGACGCCAGTGAGCGGGTTTTGAACACGCGCACCGACCAAAGCCAGGCGTCGATGCGCACAGGTGGCTGTGGCTCTGCGGGAGCTGAGTCTGCGGGTGAAGTCATGTATCTAGGCTACCCAATGAGCAGGCGAAGCCCCGACCCGCGCTGGCGTACACTTATGCCCATGACTAGCCCTACCGCACCCGTTATTCCTGCCGATTCCTGCTCCCTGCCGGTTGATGAGAACCTACCGGGTACCGCTGCCCGCGAGACGCTCTGGGTTCTGCTGGAGCACCCCGGTGGCTGGGGCCGCGATATTCTCGATGGAACCGTCTTTGGGGCAGAACTCTCAGCCGCCCTTAAAGAGAAGATGGCGCAGGCGAGTGCCCGCCTGCTGTTGATTCGACAGCCCGGTCGTGAGGGGCAGAAGGTTAAGGACGCCGGCGCCCGCCGCCGCGCCTTCCTTGCGGTTACCGGGGGTAGGGATTTTTCACCCGCCCGGCTCTACTCTTTTGAGGTAACAGGCGCGGAGGATTTGCTCTCCCTCCCCCTCGAAACCCCCGAAAATATACCCGGTGCGGTTGTTTCACGTGAAACACTGACCCTTGTCTGCACCCACTCCAAGCGCGACCGCTGCTGCGCGGTACGGGGCCGGCCCATTGCGTCCTTTGTATCCGAACAACTCGCAGACGGCAGCGTCTGGGAGTGCTCCCACACCGGCGGGCACCGCTTCGCCCCGGTCGCTATCAGCCTCCCCACCGGCTACGCCTACGGGCGTCTGACCTTCGAACAGGCCCTGACCTTAGCCCAGGGTGCCCGGCAGGGCCGGGTAGAACTCACAGGGCTGCGCGGGCGCTCCTCCTACTCCCCCATCGAGCAGGTAGCCGAGGTAGCCGTCCGTGCCCTCCTCGCGGACGCCGGTGAGCAGGTAGGCCCCAACGACCTAAACCCCGGTGAAATGACCGCCACCGAACCCGACCTACACGCCGCCCATATCGCCCACCGCGACGGCCGTTTCTGGGTCGTGACCGCCCGCCGCATCGAGCTAGCGCCGCGGCCGGCGTCCTGCGGTAAGGACGCCGGCCCCGCCTTCAGCTGGGAGGTCGTCAGCCTGCCCCCCGGCATGGCAGCCTAACTTTTATCCAACCCCGGGAAGCACACAGGCGGATCTGCTCACGCAGACCCGCCTGGTGGTGTCTGCCCCGGTTTAAAGATTCAGGGGCCGAATCTCGAAATTTTAAACTACGCCGGTTGCGCCCACCAGGAAGGCGCCAGCCGAAGCGAAGGCAGCAGACCAGAGTGAGGGGATGTCTTCATCGTCGATGCCCAGCTCAAAGTGCAGGTGGGTCTTGAGGGCGTTCTTCTCGGTCATCTCGATAGCCGAGGTGCTAGCGGTAGCACCGGCAACACCCACTACGGTAGTGGCCACGGAAACGATGCCGTCGTTAGCGCCCAGAACAGCTGCGCGCAGGCGGTTAAGTTTTTCCTGGTAGACACCCGCCCATGTCGTGGGCTTCACCGGTGTGGGAGTGAGGGCCGGCAGCTGCAGGGGCTACTTCGTTCGGTTGGTCCGTCATGCTTTCACTCTAGACCTACGCTCGGGCACTTTCCAGCAAGCGCACAGTTACCCCCGGCCCGGAGGAGCTTAACCGCTAGTTGAGGCTAGACTGAGCTACCTAGAGGCGGTCGATAAACTCGCCGATGGCCCGGTAGGTGGCGGTGCGGGCGGGTTCGGGTGAGAGGACAAGGTCGTGGGTTCCACCGTCGATGACGCGGCTGGTGACATCCTTACCCAAGCCTAGACCCCAGCGGCGGATTCCCTGCACGTTGAGCACAGCGTCGAAGTCGTGGCGATCGGTGGGGTTTGTGAGTTTGCCGGAGCGGGCCGAGGTTAGCAGCAGAATGGGGGCCTGGATATCGAGGCCGCGCTGTAGCTGCCGGTGGGCCCGGCGCACAGCCGCCAGCCAGCCCGCGTAGACGGGTGGGAAGTTGAGGGTCTTCCAGTCGGTGTTGAACTGCCAGGTGCCCGCGTGCTCAGCGTGCAGGGAGCGGGCGTAGGCGTCCTCCTGCTCCTTCTGCACGATGGCGCGCGGCTTGAAGCGCGCGAGCGTCGCCACCGACCCGGTCATGAGGGCACGCTCAAGAGGGTTGTTGAAGTGGTCGAGCCAGGGTGAGTTGAGGACGACGGCGGCCAGCTCAAGTGGGGCGATTCGGCTGGCCCAGAGGGAGGCGATGAGGCCACCGGTGGAGTGGGCCATAAGAATGACCTGCTGGTGGCCGTCGCGGCCGGTGATGAGCTGCCAGGCGGCGGTGAGGTCTTCGAAGTAGTCGTCGAGGTTTTCGGTGTAGAAGGGGGTCTGCTCCGGCAGCAGGGAGCGCCCGTATTTGCGCAGGTCAAGGGCGTAGAAGTCGTGGCCGCGGGCTGCCCACCAGTCGCCGAGGTCCTTCTGGAAGAAGTAGTCCACAAAGCCGTGCAGGTAGAGCACGGCGGGCTGTGCCGCCCCGCCCTTCCTCTGCGCGGACACCGGTAGCTGGGGAGCTGCGTCCGCACCGCCGGCATCTGCGGGTCGGTGGACGAGGGTGGCAACGATGGGGCCTTCTGCGTCGCGGCCCAGGTCGATGGTTTCGGCGGTGTAGGGGGCGCCGAGAATGTCTGGCTGTGTCATGGCTCCCAGTCTACGCCCGCGTAGGCGGTATTGGCGCCCTGGTGACCACCTACGGTGTGGGTGAGCTTTCCGCTATTAACGCAACGGCCGGTTCCTATGCCGACCTGGGATGAAGAAACCCACGAAGACATCGACGTGGACGCCCCGCTGACCCAGGACGTCCTCTGGTCTCTGCTCTCCCGCGAGCTGTCCCCGGGCAACATTGTGGTGGCCGACCAGGGCACTTCCTTCTTCGGCATGGCCTCCCGCTGCTTCCCCGAGAATTCCATGTTTATCGGCCAGCCCCTGTGCGGTTCAATCGGCTATACCTTGTCGGCCATGCTGGGGGCTTCCATTGCAGACCGGGGTGCGCGCGGCGTCCTGCTCATTGGCGACGGCTCGGCCCAGCTGACCTTCCAGAAAATCAGCACCATGCTGGAGCAGAAGACCAACCCGGTGGTAGTTCTCATTAACAATGACGGGTACACGGTAGTGCGCGCCATTCACGGCCCCACCCAGCCCTACAACGATATTCGCCGCTATAACTGGCAGCTGATCCCGGCGGCCCTGGGCGCGACCGAGGACGACGTGCTCATGCTGCGCTCACCCGCGCTAACTCCTAAAAAGCACCCAACCCCACGAGCTGCGGCGGGCGTCTGCGCAGTTTCGTGACAAGGCGTGGGGTTGGGGATTACCTTGCAAAAGCGACCTAGCTCTTCGCCGCCACCTTCTTACGGGCCAGGGGCCACAGGGCCAGCATGGCTACGGTGACGATGAGCGAGGTGTAGACCTGGGTGCGGCCAGATTCGCTGCCCAGCATCACGCTCAGCACGAAGAGAATGCCCACGATGAGCACGATGTTGAGCCAGGGGAAGAGCCACATCTTGAGCTTGAGCCCAGCAACTTCTTCGGGGGTCATTGTGCGGCGCATGTTCCACTGGGTCAGGGCGATAAAGACGTAGACGAAGAGGGCGACCAAGCCCGCCGAGTTCATGATGAACTCGAAGATACCCGAGTTGGGGGCGGCAAAGTTCACGATGGAGGCAATGACGCCGCCGATGGTGGATGCCAGCAGGGCGTAGACGGGCACGCCGCGGCGGGATTTCTTGGCCAGCAGGTCGGGGCCGAAGCCCTGCTGGGAGAGGGCTGCCGCCATGCGGGAGGCAGAGTACAGGCCGGAGTTCAGCACCGAGATAACGGCGGTGAAGATAACCAGCTGCATAATGACCGAGGCCCCGGGCACACCCAGGCATTCGAAGACCAGGGTGAAGGGGGCGACCGACACGTTGGTGGGTTCGGGTAGCTCGTCCCAGGGAATCACCATGCAGATTACGGCGATAGCGCCAACGAAGAAGAGCAGGATGCGCCAGATAACGGTTGAGGATGCCTGGCGGATACCCTTGGCGGGGTCTTCCGATTCGGCCGCTGCCATGACGGCAATTTCGGTACCGAAGTAGGAGAAGATGACCAGGGCGACGCCGGTGAGGGCGACGCCGTAGCCGTTGGGGGCGAAGCCGCCGTGGCTCCACAGGTAGTTGACGGTGTTGGTGGAGTCGGGCCACAGGCCAAGGGCGAAGAGCAGGCCGGCGGACAAGAAGACCACGATGGCAATCACTTTGATGGAGGCCAGCCAGAATTCGACTTCACCGAAGGTGCGCACAGAGATGAGGTTGGTGCCCACAAAGATGGCGAGAAGGACGAGGGAGGCGGCCCAGGCGGGCACGCCGGGGAACCAGCCCGCGATGGTTTCACCACCGAGTACCGCCTCATAGGCGAGCACGCCGACCCAGAAGTACCAGTAGAGCCAGCCGACCAGGTAGGCGGCCCAGTTGCCCAGGCCTACGCGGGCGTATTCCATGAAGGAGCCGATGGCGGGCCGGGCAGCGGCCATTTCGCCCAGCATGCGCATGGCGAGGAAGACCAGCAGGCCGCCGATGAGGTAGGAGATGAGGGCGGCGGGGCCGACGGAGCGAATCACGTTACCGGAGCCCACGAAGAGGGAGGCGCCGATAATGCCGCCGAGGGTAATCATGGTGACGTGGCGGGGGCGAAGTTTGCGTACGGTGGCGTCCCCGGCGATGGGTGGGGCGGTGTGCTGGTTGACTCGCATGCCGACGGAGGTCTCGGGCGAGACCGCGTCGTCGTAGGGTGAGTGGGGTTGTGTCATGTGTTTTCCTAGGGGTGCGCGCTGGGTGCGCTGCGTCCTTGCAACGTATGTTTATTGTACGGCGCTACTTTTGTACGAAGTAGAGGCGCTTGTTGACGAATTCGTCCATGCCATAAGGGCCGAGTTCGCGGCCGTAAACAGAGAGGCTAATCTTCAAAGAACCAGAAATTTTTCAATGAGAGCCTTGACCTCTCCTAAAAAATTATTAGAATCTCGCAGTAGGAGTAATCCTTCTTCAAGTCAAATTGGGTTCATCCCATGGTCTAGAAAATTTCTAGATTCCAAACAGGAGGTTATTTATCATGAGAGTTTTTCTCAAATCCTTACTATCACTTTTATTTTCACTATGCCTGGCAATTCCGCTACTGAACACCCCTGCCCACGCGCAACCTATTGACGACCCTTCAGCCGTCTTGATGCCAGCAAAAGATAAAACGCTGGAGCAAGATTTAGTCCAAAAAACGCTACAAGCTTTACATAGCGGAGATATTCAAACAAAATCCAAAGAGAGCGATTTTAAAACTAGTGAAATTACGGTTCTTCAAGTCGGCACAGAGAAGAAATTTTACAGTGTAACCGTGCCCATCACCGGCGAGTCAACAAGCGAGCTGAGCGGCCTTACTATTGTATATGATTCAGAATTTAATGTTCAAGACTCAACGGAGACCATTGTTTACAAAAACCCAGAAGCAAACACAACTGTTTCCTCATATAGAGACGGAATTTTACGCTCAAGTGTTGCAACAGATGTAAAATTCACCGACCTTGAAAATGATTTAAATAGAACTCACCCTGAATTGCTGAAGAAAAACCAGATTTCCCCTCAAGGCTGGGGAGAAAAAATTGGTTGTGTAGCAGCAACCCTTGGCGTAACCGCAGCTGTTGCAAAGATTATTGTGGCCATGTGTGGAACTTCATGTGCAGCGGCAGCGACCGGGGTGGGTGCCGCGATTTGCGCCGCGTGCATCACAGGAATAGTTGGAATAGGTGGAATTTCAGTCACAGCCATTGCTCACTGCTTTACCTTATAAAATCATGTTTAGTAACGCAGAGGCATCCCGGCGGGCATTAGCAGCCTTCTCATCTTTTCTGATTTTTATAATTTCTTCCATCGCAGCAGTGATAGTAATTATATTTTCAGATTTTCAAGGAACAGCTCGACTAGCAAATTTAATAATACCTGCAATATCTACCTATTTACTGATAGATACAGTAATAAATTATAGAAAATTCCTTAATGCCAATAATTAAAAAAATAAGCCCTGCCCCACTTTGAACTGCTCCCCATAAGTTGGACTACTAAAAAACAGTCACCAACTAATGGGGAGCATCTCCTATGCGAGCACGAAGCTCACTCACCCAACACCAACGAGAACAACTCATCCACCTCTTCCAACAAG
>NZ_SPQC01000042.1 GCF_004569295.1 Rothia nasimurium | reverse complement strand
GGGTGTGTAAAAAAGTCAGGCTCAGTAGCCATAATGCCCAGTGTACGGGAATAAGACCCCCCTGTGTCTGCTTATACTGGTGCACAGATACCGCCCTGATGAAAGCGAGCAAGCCATGAGTGATTCTCTGCCCGGCCTTGGTGCCGTTGCCAAGAACTGGAAGGAAGTTCTGAACCCCGATGAGTACGCGGTGCTGCGCCAAGGCGGTACGGAGCGGGCTTTTACCGGTGAGTATTGGGACACCACTACCGAGGGCGTCTACGCCTGTAGGGCCTGCGGTACCGAGCTGTTCCGGTCGACCGAGAAGTTTGAGAGCCATTGCGGCTGGCCCTCTTTCTTTGAGCCGCTCGCTGCTGACCGGGTGCGCTACATCGAGGACCGCTCTTTAGGTATGGTGCGCGTTGAGGTGCGCTGTGCCGCCTGCGACTCCCACCTGGGCCACGTATTTGAGGGTGAGGGCTACGATACCCCCACCGACCTGCGCTACTGCATCAACTCGATTAGCCTGACGCTGCACGAGAAGCCGGTCGAAGGTTAGGGAGCACTAGCCCCGGCCAGCGGAGTAAAGCTGGCATAATAGGGAGGTAGTTTTCCACCGGGAGGGAGTTTTATGGTGGCGCAACCTGTAGGGGGAACAGGTTCTCAGTTTGATTTGCCTGAGGGGATTAGTATCCCTGAGGTGGTGTATCTCGACGAGCCTGAGGGAGGCACGCCGAGCGTCATTAACACCGAACGCGGCCTGCACCGCGTTGCCGATATTTTGGCGGCCGAGAGCGGCCCGGTTGCTGTTGATACCGAGCGAGCTTCTGGCATTCGCTATGGTCAGCGAGCTTTTTTGGTGCAGCTCAAGCGCGGTAATTCCGGGGTGATTCTGATTGACCCCGAGAGTTTTGACGACCTCACCCTGATTAATGATGCCCTGGCCGGGGCTGAGTGGGTCTTGCATGCCGCAACCCAGGATTTGCCGTGTTTGGCGGAGATTGGCATGTACCCCGATGCCCTCTTTGATACCGAGCTGGGCGGACGCCTGGCCGGGTTTGAGCGCGTCGGGCTGGGGTACATGGTAGAGAACCTGTTGGGCTACAAGCTGGCCAAGGAGCACTCTGCCGTGGACTGGTCCCATCGTCCGCTCCCTGCCGCCTGGCTGAACTATGCCGCTTTGGACGTTGATATTCTGCTTGATTTGCGCGATGCGGTGGAAGATGAGCTGCGCGCCCAGGGCAAGCTAGCCTACGCGCTTGAGGAGTTCCGCTACGTGTGTGAGCACCCTGAGCGTGAAGAGAAGCCCGACCCCTGGCGCAAGACCAAGGGCATTCGCGATTTGAAGACCCGCCGCCAGCTCACCGCCCTGCGGAACCTCTGGTACGAACGTGAACACCTGGCGCAGAAGAAGGACGTTGCCCCCAAACGCCTGCTACCCGACGCGTCCTTGATTACTGCCGCCCGGCTGATGCCGCGCACCGTTCCAGCTATTTTGCAGATTCCCGGCTTTCAAACCCGCGCTCTCAAGCGGGAGGCGCCGCGCTGGCTGAAGGCCCTGGCAGAAGCGAAGAAGGAGGCGGAGCCCGTTCCCTTCACAACCCCGGCGTCCGGTCCCCCGCCACTGAAGGCATGGGAGGTCAAGCGCCCCGAATCCGCCCTGCTCATTGCTGAGGCGAAACCTGCGGTACTCGCTGTGGGCGAGCGCCTGAACATGCCACAGGAGAACGTCCTTGCCCCCGATGCGCTGCGTCGCCTGTGCTGGGACCCGCCTGCCGGGTCGTCCGTTGAGGAACTTAGGCTAGCCCTGCTTGAACTTGGGGCACGCCAGTGGCAGATTGAACTTATAGCCCCTGACCTGGCTGATATTTTTGCCCGGGTTAGACATTCATCTAAGAAGTAAGGTTCGACTATGTGCACTACCTGTGGTTGTCAGAAGGAAAACAAGGACGCTCCCGCCCCCGCTGAGCAGGCCGAGACCGGTGGGCACGGGCTCACCCGCCGCCAGGCGGTAGCGGGCGCTGCGGGTCTGGGCGCCGGTGCCGCGCTGCTAACTGCCTGCGGTTCTTCTGACGAATCTGAGAGCCTGACCGCCAACGACGGCCGCCCAGCACAGGCCACCGACATGGCCGCGGTTGAGGACGTCCCCGTAGGCGGCGTCATTCAGGCCAACAATGACGGGGTAACCGTAATGATTACCCAGCCGACCGAGGGCGCCTTCCACGCTTTCTCATCGGTGTGCACCCACCAGGGCTGCCAGCTGAACGCGCAGAAAGAAAAGACCATGACCTGCCCCTGCCACGCCTCAGTATTCTCACTGGAGGACGGTTCGGTTCAAGGCGGCCCAGCAGAAACCGCCCTGCCCGAGTTCACGGTGGAGGTCAAGGACGGAAGGATCTGGGTTTCCTAAGCTAAAAGGTCGGGGTTCGCAGGCTCACGCTCGCTGCCGACCCTTTAGCTAGTGTGCTTAGGCTTCTCCCCTTCGGTGCGGGCGAAGGGCACCATGTTCCCGGCGAGCTGCGCGAGAATATCAGCGCTCATTTTCTGGGGGGTAAGCCCGACTTCTTCGAGGATTTCGCCGCGTTCGGCGTGCTTGATGAATTCGGCGGGTAGGCCGAGTTCGTTGAGGGCGGTATCGATACCGGCTGCTCGCATTTCTTGGCGGATGCGGGAGCCTACACCGCCTGCACGCACGCCGTCCTCCATGGAAACGACGATGCGGTGGTCACCGGCGAGGGTTACTACGCTGGCGGGTACGGGCATGACCCAGCGGGGGTCGATAACGGTTACACTCACGCCCTGTTCGGCGAGCAGGTCTGCGGTGTCGAGGGCAAGACGGGCAAAGGCACCAACCCCGATGAGGAGCACGTCGCGCTGGCCGCTTTCAGGGTTGGGTTCGCCGTGGAGGGCGAGGACATCCGTGCCGTCTGCCAGACGCTCAAGGGCGGGGATGTCGGCGCCCACTGAGCCCTTGGGGTAGCGCACCACGGTGGGGGCGTCCTCGATGGCGACGGCTTCTCGGAGTTCTTCGCGCAGGGTCACAGCGTCGCGGGGGGCAGCTAAGTGCAGGCCAGGGATGAACTGCAGCAGGGCGAGGTCCCACATGCCGTGGTGAGAGGCTCCGTCGGGGCCGGTGACGCCGGATCGGTCCAGCACGATAGTTACGCCGGCCTTGTGCAGGGCAACGTCCATGAGCAGCTGGTCAAAGCCGCGGTTGAGGAAGGTCGCGTACAGGGCGATGACGGGGTGCTGGCCGCCGTAGGCTAGGCCCGCGCTCATAGCGATAGCGTGCTGTTCGGCGATACCCACGTCGATGACGCGGTCGGGGTGGGCAGCGGCCATGGGCTTGAGACCGACGGGAATGAGCATAGCACCGGTGACGCCGACGATGTCGTCGCGTTCATCGGCGATGTCTTTGATTTCCTGGGCGAAGACGCTGGTCCAGGATTTTCCGGACGACTTAGCCAGGGCCTCGCCGGTGTCGGGGTCGATGACGCCGACGGCGTGGAACATGTCGTCCTTGTCGCTGACGGCCGGCGCGTAGCCGTGGCCCTTTTCGGTGATGGCGTGCACGATGACGGGCCCGCCAAAGTTTTTAGCGGACTCCAGGGCGGTTTCTACGGCTTCGAGGTCGTGCCCGTCGATGGGGCCCACGTACTTCATGCCGAGGTCTTCGAAGATGCCGCCGGGCACCATGACGTCCTTGATGCCGGCCTTCATGCCGTGCAGTCCGCGGTAAATCATCTGGCCTACCGAGCCACCCTTTTGGAGCTTTGTGCGGGCAGCAGCCAGGGTGCGCTCGTAACGGGAATCCAGACGCACCTTATCGAGACGGTTCTGCAGTTCGTGCTGCAGGGCAGCCAGCTGGTTGGCAAAACCGCCGACGGTGGGCGCGTAGGAACGTCCGTTGTCGTTGACGACGATGACGACCTTGCGGTTCTTATCCGCTGCGATGTTGTTGACCGCTTCCCAGGCCATACCGCCGGTGAGAGCACCGTCGCCGATGACGGCTACGGTGTAGCGGTCGTCCTGCCCGGTGAGCTGGTAGGCGCGGGAGATGCCGTCTGCCCAGGAAAGAGACGAGGACGCGTGCGAGGACTCAACGATGTCGTGGTCAGATTCTGCGCGCTCAGGGTAGCCTGCGATACCGCCCTTCTGGCGCAGGGTTTCAAAATTCTGGCGGCCTGTCACCAGCTTATGAACGTAGGACTGGTGGCCGGTATCAAAGACGATGGAATCTTGGGGGGATTTGAAGACCCGGTGGATGCTCAGGGTCAGTTCGACAACACCCAGGTTGGGGCCCAGGTGCCCGCCGGTCCGCGAGACATTGTTAACGAGGAACTCACGAATCTCTTGGGCAAGCTCGGTGAGCTGCTCGGAGCTCAGAGCGTTCAGGTCGCTCGGCTCACCAATAGTTTCTAGTAGTCCCACGATTACTCCCCCGTTCACCGGATAGCTGCGCCCCACCGTCCTTGTAGCTGTGGGCGGCGGTCACCGGTCAAAAGTCTAGTGTGTTGCAATTAAGTAACTTTACCCGCTCAGTGCTGGTTTAGCGATTCACAGTGTGGGAAGCGGTGTAGCGCTTGTGTTTCAGCTAGGTTTCATCACGCGTGGCGCTTTTCAAATGTATATACGAGCCGCTAGTATCAGTGTTCAACAGCTCACACTGTGCACTGGCACACAAACATAGGTCACAGTGAGACTGAATCAGTACCAGGCTAGTTCCCTCACTAGCCCCGCACGAATGGATTTCTTCTATGACCGCAGCAATCGACTGGGCGAACAGTATTATCTGGTCACCCGTGCTGGTATATCTCTGCCTGGCTGTTGGCGTGTACTTCACCATCCGCACCCGCCTACTCCAGATTCGCCAGATTCCCACCATGATTCGCGCGACCTTCAAGGGCGAGTCATCTAAGGACGGCGTCTCGTCCTTCCAGGCTCTTGCTATGTCACTCGCTGGCCGCGTAGGCACCGGTAACATCGCTGGCGTTGCCACCGCCATCGCCTTCGGCGGCCCCGGTGCCGTCTTCTGGATGTGGACCGTAGCCTTCCTGGGCTCATCAACCTCCTTCATCGAGTCCACCCTGGGACAGATTTATAAGGAACGCGATAAGGTCACCGGCGAGTACCGTGGCGGCCCCGCTTACTACTTTGAAAAGGCCTACCGCCACACCAAGTACTCCGGGCTCTTCAAGGTCTACGCCTCCATCTTTGCTTTTGCCACCGTCCTTGCCTGCGGTTTCTTCCTGCCGGGCGTTCAGGCTAACGGTATTGCAACCTCCATGCAGGGAGCCTTCCCCGAGGTTCACCCCTGGATGACCGCCACCGGTATCACCATCCTGCTGGCCTTCATCGTCGTTGGTGGCGTCAAGCGTATTGCAACCTTCGCCTCTGTTGTGGTTCCCTTCATGGCTATCATCTACATCGTGCTGGCCATGATCGTAGCCTTCGTCAACATCAATATGCTGGGCGACGTTATCAACCTGATTTTCTCGTCAGCGTTTGGTCTGCACGCAACCTTCGGTGCCATCATCGGTACCGCCGTTGAGTGGGGCGTCAAGCGCGGCATCTACTCCAACGAAGCTGGCCAGGGCACCGGCCCCCACGCCGCTGCAGCTGCTGAGGTCAAGCATCCCGCTGCCCAGGGCTTCGTGCAGGCGATGGCCGTTTACATTGACACCCTCTTCGTCTGTTCCACTACCGCCTTCCTGATTCTTTCAACCGGCATGTACCGTGTCTACGAGGGCGGCTCAGCCGACACCCCCGTGCTGGTCGAGGGCCCGGGCAACCTGGCCGAGGGCGTCACCGTTGGCCCGGCTTTCGCCCAGGCTGCGTTTGACACCTTCATCCCCGGTGCAGGCCCCATCTTCATTGCGGTCTCGCTCGGCTTCTTTGCCTTCACCACCATCGTGGCCTACTACTACATGGCAGAAACCAACCTGCGCTACCTGACCCGCAACCTGCAGAACAAGACCCTAGGCAATGCCCTGCTGCGTCTGCTGCAGCTGCTGATTCTGACCGCAACCGTTATTGGCTGCGTCAGCACCGCAGGTGCCGCCTGGGCCCTGGGTGACATCGGCGTGGGTCTGATGGCCTGGCTGAACATCGTCGGTATTCTGGTGATTCAGAAGCCCGCCCTGCAGGCACTCAAGGACTACGAGCAGAAGAAGAAGCAGGGTCTTGACCCCATGTTCGACCCCCGCCCCCTCGGCATTAAGAACGCTGATTTCTGGGAGACCTACTACGACGTCAAGACCGGCGCTATCCCGGTTCAGGACGCCAAGTAACCGTCTCTACGCTCTAGCGTCAAGTGCCCCGCACCGCCCTAGGCTGTGCGGGGCACTTCTGCGTGTAGGGTGGGGTCATGAGCACTCTTCATCCCTCCCCGCTGGGCGACCAGCGCCCCACTCGGGAGCAGCTTCAAGACTTCGTCAACGGCACCCTTGATGACCGACTGCCTGCGGCTGGCACTCCCCTCCGTCTGCTGATCGTGGGTATCAACCCCGGGCTGTGGACGTCCGCCGTCAACGCCCCCTTCGCTTTTCCCGGTAACCGCTTCTGGCCATCGCTTGATAGGGCAGGCGTCGTTACCCCCAGGGTGGACGCTTCACGCGGCTTGAGTGACGAGGTTGAGGAACAGTTAGCCCGCCTGGGTATCGGCATAACCAACCTGGTTAACCGGGCAACGGCACGGGCTGACGAGCTCACAGCCCAGGAGCTGAAGGACGCCCTCCCCCGGCTAGTTGCCCTCACCCACGCCTATAGACCGCAGGCTGTAGCGATTGCGGGCATCACAGCCTATCGGACGGCCTTTGGCGATAGGAAGGCTCAGTTAGGGCGACAAGACACCTCCCAGATTGAGGGGTGGACCCCGGCGAGCCAGCTCTGGGTCGTGCCTCAGCCTAGCGGTTTGAACGCCCACGAAAATATTGATTCCCTAGCGGATAAGTGGCGGCAGGTCTGGGACTCCACGCAGCCACTCACCTAGCCACCCCCGTCCCCGCCGCCACATATAAGGGACCAGATTCCTCCCGAAATCCTCAATGCCTACTGATACTTCGAACAGTTATCTGGTCCCAACTCTATAGAAAACAAACAAAAAGGGTCTGTGGCCCCCACTCAATAGTGGGGGCCACAGACCGTGAACCTGTTAGCGCTCTAGAACTTAGGAGCCGCGGACCAGGTTACGCAGAACGTACTGCAGGATGCCGCCGTTGCGGTAGTAGTCGGCTTCACCGGGGGTGTCGATGCGAACTACAGCGTCGAACTCGGTGACCTTGCCATCTTCAGCGGTGGCGGTGACCTTGAGGGTCTTGGGGGTGGTGCCCTCGTTCAGTTCGGTCAGGCCGGTGATATCGAAAGTTTCGGTACCGGTCAGGCCGAGTGATTCGTGGGATTCACCGGCGGGGAACTGCAGGGGCACAACGCCCATACCAATCAGGTTTGAACGGTGGATACGCTCAAAGGACTCAGCGATAACTGCCTTAACGCCCAGCAGGGTGGTGCCCTTAGCAGCCCAGTCACGGGATGAACCGGTGCCGTATTCCTTACCGCCCAGAACAACCAGCGGGATGCCGGCAGCCTGATAGTTCATGGATGCGTCGTAGACGGTGGACTGTTCGCCGTTCTTGGTGAAGTCGCGGGTAAAGCCGCCTTCAACGCCGTCCAGAAGCTGGTTCTTGATGCGGATATTGGCGAAGGTACCGCGAATCATGACTTCGTGGTTACCGCGGCGGGAGCCGTAGGAGTTGAAGTCCTTGCGCTCAACACCGTTTTCAATCAGGTACTTACCTGCAGGGGTGTCTGACTTGAAGGAACCGGCCGGTGAGATGTGGTCGGTGGTGACCGAGTCGCCCAGCTTGAGCAGCACGCGGGCACCCTTGATGTCCTCAACGGGGGTGGTTTCCATGGTCATACCCTCGAAGTACGGGGGCTTGCGTACGTAGGTGGACTTGTCGTCCCACTCGAAGGTGGAGCCGGTGGGGGTCTCCAGAGCCTGCCAGCGCTCGTCACCGTCGAAGATGGTACCGTATTCCTTGGTGTACATGTCGGTATCGACTGATTCGTCGATGATCTTCTGTACTTCTTCGGGGTCGGGCCAGATGTCCTTGAGGTAGACCTCGTTGCCGTCGGTGTCGGTGCCCAGGGCGTCCTTCTCGAAGTCGAAGTCCATGGTACCTGCCAGGGCGTAGGCGATGACCAGCGGCGGGGAGGCCAGGTAGTTCATCTTGACGTCCGGTGAGATACGGCCTTCGAAGTTACGGTTACCCGAGAGAACCGCGGTGACGGAGAGGTCTTCGCTCTGGATGGCCTCTGAGATTTCGGGCTCCAGGGGTCCGGAGTTACCGATACAGGTAGCGCAACCGTAGCCGACGACGTAGAAGCCGAGCTTCTCAAGGTCAGGCAGCAGACCTGCCTTCTCGTAGTAGTCGGTGACAACCTTTGAGCCGGGGGCGATAGAGGTCTTGACCCAGGGCTTGGCGGTCAGGCCCTTGGCCGCGGCGTTGCGGGCGAGTACGCCTGCTGCCATCATGACCGAGGGGTTTGAGGTGTTGGTGCAGGAGGTAATCGAGGCGATGGACACTGCACCGTTCTTGAGCTCGAACTCACGACCGTCTGCCATGGAGACCTGGGCAGACTTGTCGGTTTCGCTGTCCTTGGCGTAGTTCTTGATGTCTGATTCGAACTGGCTCTTGGACTCTGAGAGCAGGATGCGGTCCTGGGGACGCTTGGGGCCTGCGATGGAGGGAACCACGGTGGAGAGGTCCAGTTCCAGGTACTCGGAGTATTCGACGTCGACGGAGGGGTCGTGCCAGAGGCCCTGTTCCTTGGTGTAGGCCTCAACCAGGGCGACCTGCTCTTCGCTGCGGCCGGTCAGGCGCAGGTACTCGAGGGTCTTTTCGTCGATGGGGAACATGGCGGCGGTAGAGCCGAATTCGGGGCTCATGTTACCAATGGTTGCACGGTTTGCCAGGGGCACCTGGCCTACGCCTTCACCGTAGAATTCAACGAACTTGCCGACGACGCCGTGTTCGCGCAGCATTTCGGTGATGGTAAGGACGACGTCGGTTGCGGTGGCGCCGGAGGGGATGGAGCCGGTGAGCTTGAAGCCGACGACGCGGGGAATCAGCATGGAGACGGGCTGGCCGAGCATTGCTGCTTCAGCTTCGATGCCACCAACGCCCCAGCCGAGTACGCCCAGGCCGTTGACCATGGTGGTGTGGGAGTCGGTACCTACGACGGTGTCGGGGTAGGCGCGCAGTACGCCGCCGACTTCGCGGGCCATGATGGTGCGGGCCAGGTATTCGATGTTGACCTGGTGCACGATGCCCATGCCCGGGGGAACGACCTTGAAGTCGTCGAAGGCGGTCTGGCCCCAGCGCAGGAACTTGTAGCGTTCGCCGTTGCGCTGGTATTCGATGTCCATGTTGCGGGTGATAGCGTCGGCGGTGCCGAAGGTATCGATCTGCACGGAGTGGTCGATGACCAGTTCGGCAGGTGCCAGGGGATTGATCTTGGAGGGGTCGCCGCCCAGCTCCTTCACGGCCTCGCGCATGGTGGCAAGGTCAACGACACAGGGTACGCCGGTGAAGTCCTGCATGATGACGCGGGCGGGGGTGAACTGGATTTCGGTGTCGGGTTCCGCTGAGGGATCCCAGTTGGCGAGTGCCTTGATGTGGCCTTCGGTGATGTTGGCACCGTCTTCGGTGCGCAGAAGGTTTTCGAGTAGAACCTTCAGGGAGTAAGGCAGCTTCTGTGAGCCTTCTACTGCCTTTAGACGGAAAATTTCATAGTCGGTTCCGTTGACGGAAAGTACGCCCTTTGAACCGAAGCTATCCACAGTGCTCATATGTGGGACTCCTCTCGACACTGTCTTGCGATTGGCTCGTGCGCCTGTGGGCACCGTCGCGCCTGCGCGACGGGTGTGTGATGCTCGCTGTTGAGCCGGTGGGCACGAGGCCACTGCCTTTTAGTGTACCGCGTATCACGTTGTTCACATATTTTGAAGACGGTTCGTAAGCAAATGTTTCGTCTGCACCTTTCAGGGAGCGGACGCTCGCCCCACCTCGAGCGCGATTTTTCGGCTTTGGCAAGGAAAATGTGCCGTTAATATATTGCGTTCTCGTGCCAGAATAGGGGCATGACGGTTTCTCCTGAGCACTTGCATCGGGCACAACCTAGGCCCTTTTGCGTGCTCGGGTTGCTGCTAGCTATCTACTACGGTTTGCATGCCTTTTGATGGAACCCGCTAACAACAGTCCCGGGTTACACTCTCAGCGAGATTTACAGCCTACGCCGGTGATACCTCCCCCGCAGCTGTTCCGTTTGGGGTAGCTACCCTAGTGCTCGGCGCACTGGGCATCTACGGGCTCTTTGTACCCGCCCGTGCCCGCTAGCACCAGCAGCCAACCTGCTAGCGGGTCCCTTTCACGGTAGAATAAACGAACCTATGTTCGAATTCCCAGGAAGAGGTCTCGATGGCTCGCCGCACCACCGCGCACGATGACTACCCCACCGACGTCGTCGAAAATATCGTCGATATCGACGTGACCAGCGAGATGGAAACCAGCTTCCTGGAATACTCCTACTCGGTCATCTACTCCCGCGCCCTACCCGATGCCCGCGACGGCCTCAAGCCCGTTCAGCGCCGCATCCTCTACATGATGCAGCAGATGGGGCTACGCCCCGAGAAGGGCCACGTCAAGAGCGCCCGCGTGATCGGCGAAGTCATGGGTAAACTCCACCCTCACGGCGACGGCGCCATCTACGACGCCATGGTGCGCCTGGCCCAGCCCTTCTCTATGCGCCTGCCCGTGGTTGACGGCCACGGCAACTTTGGCTCCCTGGACGACGGCCCGGCAGCCTCCCGCTACACCGAGGTCCGCATGGCCCCGGCGGCCCTCGCCATGACCGCCAACCTCGACGAAGACCTCGTGGACTTCGTACCTAACTACGACAACCAGTTCATGCAGCCGGCCGTCCTACCCGCTGCCTACCCCAACCTGCTGGTCAACGGCTCAGCCGGTATCGCCGTCGGCATGGCCACCAACATGGCCCCGCACAATCTGCGCGAGGTCATCGCGGCAGCCCGCCATCTGCTCGATTACCCTGAGGCAACTCTCAAAGACATCATGAAGTTCGTGCCCGGCCCCGACCTGCCCTCCGGCGGCACTATCGTGGGCACCTCCGGCATTAAGGAGGCCTACGAAAAGGGGCGCGGCATCTTCAAGACCCGCGCCAAGGTCTCCATCGAACAGGTTACCGCCCGCAAACAGGGCATTGTGGTCACCGAACTGCCCTACCTGGTTGGCCCCGAAAAGGTCATCGAAAAAATCAAGGATGGCGTCAACTCCAAGAAGCTGCAGGGCATCTCAGACGTCGTTGACCTGACCGACCGTAAAAACGGTCTGCGCATGGTCATAGAAATCAAGAACGGTTTCAACCCCAAGGCCGTACTCGCCGCCCTCTACAAGCACACCCCGCTGGAAGACTCCTTCGGCATCAACAACGTAGCCCTGGTTGACGGCCAGCCCCAGACCCTGGGCCTACTCGACCTGCTGCACGTCTACGTCAACCACCGCCTGGATGTCGTGCGCCGCCGCACCAACCACCGCCTAGGCAAGCGTCGCGACCGTCTGCACCTGGTCGAGGGCCTGTTGGTAGCCATCGTCGATATCGACGAGGTTATCCAGGTTATCCGCTCCTCCGACGAAACCGCCCAGGCCCGTGAGCGCCTCATGCAGATTTACGACCTGAGCGAGGTACAGGCCAACCACATTCTCGAACTGCGCCTGCGCCAGCTCACCAAGTACTCCCGCATCGAGCTTGAAGCCGAACGCGACGAACTCTTGGCAGAAATCGCCTCCCTCGAAGAAATCCTCGGCTCCGATGTAAAACTCCGCGCCCTGGTCTCCGAAGAACTACAGCAGGTCGCCGACGAATACGGCACCGACCGCCGCACCAAAATTGTCACCAAGGACGAGCTGGCCGACGCGGTGGCCGCCCTCTCGGCGTCCGCCTCCAAGGCCAAAAAAGAAGCCGGCCTCTCCCTCGAAATCGCGGACGACCCCTGCTGGGTCCTGCTCTCCGCCTCGGGCCAGCTGGGGCGCACCAGCGGCGTCAAGGGCCAACGCCCCGCCCTGCTCGACCCGGGCAAACGCATCAAACACGACGCCTACCTCTCCATCGTGCCCACCAGCGCCCGCGGCGAAATCGGTGCCATCACCTCCACCGGGCGCCTCGTCCGTGTGCCCGTCATTGACCTACCCGTCCTCGAAGAAGCCGGCGGCACCCCCCAGCCCACCAGCGGCATCAAGGCCGCGGACGCCATCACCCTAGCTCGCGGCGAAAAACTCGTCGGCCTGGCACCACTCAACGCCATCCTGGCCCTGGCCACCGAACGCGGCGTCGTCAAACGAGTCAATCCCGACTACCCGCTCAACGCCACCGAGTTCGACATCATAAAACTCAAGCCCAAAGACGCCGTCATCGGCGTAGCCGTCTGCGACTCCAACGACGCCCTACTCACCTTCATCACTGAACAAGCCAAACTCCTCACCTACGACGCAGCCAAAGTACGCCCCCAAGGACGCACCGGCGGCGGCATGGCAGGCATGAAGGTAGCCGACGACGACAAACTCATCGCCTTCGGCGTCACCGCCCCCGGCGCGGACGCCCAGGTCGTCACCATCACCGACGGCGGCGAAGATGGAGCCACCGCTAAAGTCACCGCACTCACCGAATTCCCACAAAAGGGACGCGCAACCGGCGGCATGCGAGCCCACCGCTTCCTCAAGGGAGAAACCGCCCTCGCCCTCGCCTGGGTGGGCGTCGGCCCTGCCAAGGCAGTCTCATCCGCCGGTGTCGCCCGCACCCTGCCCACTGAATTTGGCCCTCGCGACGGATCCGGCGTGCTCCTAGCCCAGAGCATCGACGCAATCGGCCCCAACTACCAGGCACTGACCTCCCCCGCACCTGTATCAGCGGTCTCAGAAGAACCCGCCGACCAGCCTGAAGTTCAGGTTGAAGAAGATGCTCTCTTCTAAAAACAAAGTAGCGGGCCCGCTACTTTTAACCCTTAGGCTATTGCGCCGATTCGGGAGTTCACCTCAGCAACAACCTGCTCGAGATTGCTGGCGGACGCCGTCACCCAGCTACCGTTGGCCAGGGTAAAGGTAACAGTGGGGCCGCCGGTCAGGTACCCTACAGCGAGATTGAGAAGGCAGAAGTGGGGCCAGAAACCGGTCTGGCACAGGGGGCCGGTCTCAGAATCATGGGCGGAGGCAACACCGGCTACCTCTTTCGAGAAGAACTTCATGGTGGTGATTTTGACGGAAGTATCAAGCAGGTCAATGCGGGTGCTGCTGAAGATCATCGGAATAATAACCAGCGCTACGGCAGCCCCTACAAACGCTGAGATGAGGAGCCCCTGGTTGGTGCCGTCCTGATCGACGGGGCCAAAAATCATGATGGGCAGTGCAACACTCAGCAGCACAAAAACTATGACCCCGCAAAGAATATAGCTTGAACTTCTTAGTCAGGGGCGCAACGTAGCTGTGCTCTTGAAGAGTAGGCATGGGATTCACTCACTATCTGTCGCTCGGGCTCTAAAAATTTATTATCTAGAACACACTTTACTCCCCATAGTAAATTTCCAGACAGCCAACAAGAGTCCCTTGACTCCAACACTACCGTCTTATCCCTAGACATAGGCCAGCGACCATAGCTAGCAGCAGCCCAATCTTAGATAGAGAAAACCCCTCCCGCAGCGTCCTTTCGCAGAAACCTTGGGAGGGGTTTTCTTGCTTCTACCGAAGCTTCACCACGGTATCACAGGCCGCGATATCTTCGGCGCGGTGGGAGACCAGGACGACCGCAGGCAGCTTGGTCTTGCCCTTGAGCTTCTGGCCGGGGGCACGCTTAGTGCCGCGGGCAACCTCATTAATCAGAGCCACCGCAGCTGGGGCATCGAGGTGGGCGGTCGGCTCATCCATCAGCAGCAGGGGCGAATCCACCAGCAGAGTGCGGGCAATCGCAATACGCTGACGCTGGCCACCCGATACATAAGAACCACCAGCACCAACCAGGGTCTGCAGGCCAGCAGGCAGGGAGCGCACAAAATCGCCCAGCCCTACCCGGTCAAGCACCTCGTACATCTCTTCATCGGTGGGGCGCTCGTCCGCCGAACGGGCAAGCGCCAGGTTATTAGCGATAGTGGACTCAAAGATATAGGCAGACTGGGGGCACCAGGCCGCGTACCCGCGCAAAGACTGAGCATCAAAGGCACGACCGTTCACCCGAATCTGCCCCTGCTCAACCGGCAAGAAGCCCAGCAGGGTAGCCAGAGCAGTTGTCTTGCCCGAGCCAGATGGACCGGTGATACCCAGCCACTGCCCCGACGATACAGACGCTGACAGGCCGGTAAAGATTGGCTGCTCCATATCGGGCCAGCGGGTAGCCAGCGAATCCAGCTCCAGGGTGATGGACTTATGGGCGGCACGGTTCTTAGCCCCAATACCGGGGTCCCCCAGGATATCTCGAATCTCGCCCTCACCGGCGTCCTCCCCCTCAGCCGCAGCGGCAGCGTCCACGGTCTCAAAGTTAGCGCGGGTGCGGGCAACCAGGGCAGCGAAGGCGGGCCAGCCGCGCACGGCGTCCAGGTGGGCTGCGGTGGTCTCAAACAGGCCGGTCATCATCAAAATGACGATAGCTGCGGTCGGCGCGGTAACATCACCGGCTTCCACGGCAGACCAGACGCTGGCAATCACAGCCAGAGCCGCGCCCCACCACGTGACAACCATCAGGCCCTGGCCCACGCCGATGGCACGGGAGCTCTTGAGGCGGGAGGCTTGGGCATAGCCGTCCTGGCGGGAGACAGCCAGGGCAACAGTCTGGTCAAGGCCGTTATTGTGCAGGTCGGTAGCAGCGTCCAAGGCAGAGACGCCCAGGCGGAGCATGGCAGAGGTTTCCCGGCGGGCAACGGCGTCCGCGCGCTCGTCCGCACGTAGCACCACTGCCGGAATCACGAAGGTAGAGATAAGAACTGCGATGACGACCGGGAGCAGGGCCTGCGGGGTGGACCAGACGGTCACGCCCAGCACCAGTAGCATCACAATCAGGTGGGCAGCAACCGGCAAAATGACGCGCGGGATAGCGTCGCGCAGCTCGTCGATGTCGCCGACCAGTCGGTCAAGAATCTTGTCGCCTCGCAGCAGGGAGCGCACCGACAAGACGGTGCGGCCGGCGGCGTCCCAGGCGCGCACGCGCAGGGTGTTAGCCGCGCCCAGCACCAGGTTGTGGGTGCGCAGGCGCTCGGCGTAGCGGGAAGTCGCCCTGCCCAGGCCAAAGAAGCGGACGCCAGTAACAGCTACCAGCAGGTACATCATGGCGGGCTGCTCGGCGGCGCGCACGATAAGCCAGCCGGAAAGCGCAGTGAGGCTGACGGCAAAGACCACGGTGAGTACCGACAGCAGGATAGGCAGGGCCATATCGCGCTTGCGGATGGCGGTGAGCGCCCCCAGGTGGCGCAGGGTTTTCAGGACGCCCGCCGCAGCCGGCTCTGCCGCCTGCTCGGTTGAGCTTGCAGCAGCCTGGACGGGGGCCGAGTCTTCGAGCTCGCCGGTGGCGACGGCGTCCGCCAGGGTCGCAAGAGCGTAGCCGCCCAGCCCGTCGGTGTTCTGGGCGGTGAGCTCCCAGGTAACACCGTGGGGCTTTGAAGTCGCCTGGAGCAGGTTGTTGGTGGCGGCAGCCAGGGCGGTGTCGTGGGTGACGACAATCAGGGTTGCACCGGTCTCCTGCAGGGCGGCTAGGGCGACGTTCACCTTGGCCGCTGAAACCGGGTCAAGGTGGGCGGTGGGCTCATCAATCAGCACGGTGACGCGTTCTTCCTGGGCCTGTAAGGTGGCAACGCGGGCCAGGGCACGGGCAATAGCAAGACGGCGCATCTGGCCAGCTGAAAGGGCTTCAGGCGGCAGGTCAGCGAAGTCAGCGAGCCCTACCGAGTGCAGGAAGGAAGTGAAGTAGTCGCGGTCCTCAGCGGTGAAAGCGACGGAATCATCGAGCAGGGTTGAGGCGTAGTTGATGCCTTCGAGGGCACCTTCGCCGCGGGTTACGGTGGCGTAGAGGGCAACCTCTGCCAGAGCTGTGGGGGCGATGAAGGTGGGTGACTGGCTAATCCAAACGGTGGAGCCGGTGCCGGACACCAGGCCGGAGACGTGCACCGGTTCGGTGGTGCCGGTGGGTACCAGGTCGTTGCGCAGGGCTCCGCCCAGTACCGAGAGCAGGGTGGTTTTGCCGCAGCCGGAAGGCCCGGTGATTGCGGTGGTGGTTCCGTGGCGCAGGGTGAAGCTCACGCCGGTGAGGGTGCGGTCGCGGCCCGGGTAGGCGACAGAGAGCTGGCGCACCGAGATACGGTCGCCGCCGGGGGCGACCGTGGCGTGGGGAATGGGCTGGTCGATGATGGCCTCGGCGCGGCGGAGGGCTGCCACGCCGTCCTCAGACTGGTGGTAGGCGGTGCCCACATCGCGCAGGGGCTGGTAGCATTCGGGCGCTAGTAGCAGGGCGAAGAGGGCAACATCTAGCCCCAGGTTTCCCTCCACCAGGCGCAGGCCAATCAGCACTGCTACCAGGGCCACCGAGATGGTGGTAATCAGTTCCAGGGCCAGCGATGAGAGGAAGGCCGACCGCAGGGTGTACATGGTGGCCTTGCGGTAGCGCTCCCCCAAGTCGCCCAGCGCCTTGGACTGGGCCCGCGAGCGCCCCAGGCCCACCAGCACGGGTAGGCCCTTGACCAGTTCGATGATGTGGTCTGAGAGGCGGAGCAGGTCGCGCTGGGCGCGGGCGGTGTCTTCTGCTGTGGTTCGGCCGATGAGCACCATGAAGAGGGGGATCAGCGGCAGGGTGCAGATGATTACCAGGGCTGAGACCCAGTCGTAGAAGGCGATAAAGATGAGCAGCAGGGTGGGCACTACGGCCGTGGAAACAAAGGCGGTGAGAGTTTTGGTATAGTAGTCATCCAGGGCGTTAAGGCCGCGGGAGAGCAGGACGGCGGTGGCACCGGTGCCGTCGGGGGTGTCGATACCGCCGGTGGCAAGGACGCGGCGAATGAGTTTGCGGCGGATAGTGGTTTTGGCCCCTACCGCCGCCTGCTGAGCATAGAAGCCCAGGGACCAGTCGGCGGCTGCGCGCACCAGAAGGGCTATGACGCCGGTGGCTGCCAGGGACAGCAGGCCCGGCTGCATGAAGGGGGCGGCAAAGAAGATACCGGTGAGCTGGGCCTGGCCGTTACCGGCGAAGACGGCAAGCTGCTCGGCGTGGGCAGAGTCGTAGGTTTTGCCCTCGTAAAGCACCGCATAGGTCATGCGGGCCAGCAGGGTGATGGCGGTGCCTAGCACCGCGGCAAAGACAATGAGCGCCAGGGTTTTGAGTGCGGTGAGCACGGCAAAAACGATGAGGTTTCTCTTGGCGTGGGGCCCCAGCGGGGGCCGCTTGCTCGTTGTGGGAGCGGTCATTCTCGATAGTGTCCTTGGTGCCGCGAATAGTTTGTTCACTATTCTAGTGGGAACTTCCCAGCCGGGCAGACGCGAGGTCTGTGGCTGGGCCGTGGGTATGAGCACACCTACCCGCCCGGGTAGGCGAAAGGACGCCGGGGGCTGCTCCCGGCGTCCTTTCGTCTCTACGCCGTGAGCTAGCTGCTAGGCGTTGTGGACGCTTGCGCGAGTGGCACGGGTGGCCAGCTCGGTGGCGTCGTGGGCATCGGGGATGTTCTCAACGCGCAGGCGCTTGCGGAAGACCCAGTAGGTCCAGCTCTGGTAGACGAGCAGAATCGGGATGCCGAAAAGGCCGACCCAGCTCATCACGCGCAGGGTGTACTCGGAGCTTGACGCGTTGGCGATGGTGAGGTTGTAGGCCTCATCGAGGGTTGAGGGCAGGACGTTGGGGTACAGGGCCAGGAAGATGGCCAGGACGCCGAAGCCCACAAATACTGCAAAACCGGAGAATGCCTTGCCCTCGCTCCTGCGGCTGGCAAAGAACCAGGCAGCGGCAAGAGCCAGCACGGCGAGTACGGTCAGCGCGTAGGAGATGCCGTTACCGGTGGTCACCTGCATGTAGATGACCCAGACGATAACCGGGAGCACCAGCAGGGGTGAGAACTTGACCAGGGCCGCACCGGCGCGGTGGCGCACCTCGCCGTCGGTCTTCAGCGCGATGAAGGCAAGACCCATGACCAGAGAAATACCGACCATGGCCAGGCCGCCCATAAAGACGGCCGGGGTCAGCCAGGCAAAGGCACCGCCCACGCGGTCGCCGTTTGCGTTGATAGGCAGGCCGGTGGAGGTCAGGGCCAGCAGGGCACCGACCAGGAAGGCGATGAAGAAGGAGCCCAGTGAAATCGCTAGCGTCCAGCCGGCAATCCAGCTCTCTGAATCCTTCTTACCGCGGTATTCGATAGCAACAGCGCGGAAAATCAGGGCCAGCAGGGCCAGGGTCAGCGGGATGTAGAGGGCCGAGAAGAGGGAGGCGTACCACAGAGGGAAGGCTGCGAAGGTGGCGGCGCCACCGGTGACAACCCATACCTCATTACCGTCCCAGACAGGGCCGATGGTGTTCAGCAGCAGGCGGCGTTCTTTCTCGTTCTTGGCGAAGATTCGGCTCATGAGCATGCCTACGCCCAGGTCGAAGCCGTCCAGAATGATGTAACCCGCCCAGAAGAAGCTGATGACGGCGAACCAGAGAGTCGGCAGAAGAGGCTGGTCAGCAAAAAGCTCAAACATGTGTGTAAGCCCCTTTCTTAGTAGGCGAACGCGAGCACGTCGCGGTCGTTCTTCTCGTCGTTATCGTGCGGGTCTTCAACCAGCTCGGGCATGGCTGCTGCGACACCTGCCTTGACGTACTTAGCCAGCAGGTAGACCTCAACAATCATGAGGATGCCGTACAGCAGGCCCAGGGAGATGAGCGAGAAGAGAATCTCGTAACCCGAAACACCGGGTGAGACGGCTGCGGCGGTGAACATCATGATGGCGGGGTTGCCATCGGGGTTGGGGGCAACCACGAAGGGCTGACGGCCCATTTCGGTAAAAATCCAGCCGGTGGCGTTGGCGCCGAAGGGAGCCAGAATGCCCGCGATTGCCAGGTAGGAAATCCACTTGGCTTCGGGTACGGTACCCTCGCCCTTCTTGCGGGTTACCCACAGAACGTAGAGGAAGGAGAGGGCGCTGATACCGCCGAAGGTGATCATGCCGCGGAAGCCGTAGTAGGTCACTTCCATCAGGGGCAGGTAGTCGACCTCGGTACCGGCGCGTTCCCCGTAGAGCTCGGGGTTGTCGGGGATGGTGGTGCCGTAGGTTTCTTCGTACTGGGGCAGCAGGGTGGTGATGCCGGGGACGTCGGTGGTGAAGTTGTTGTAGGCAAGGAAGGAGAGCAGGCCGGGAATTTCAATCACTGCCTGAACTTGGTCGCAGTCCTGGGCGCCGGGAGATGCGAGGGAGAAGAGGGAGAAGCCGGTGCCGTCGTGGCAGGCTGCCTCGGCTGCTGCCATCTTCATGGGCTGCTGCTCAATCATGAGCTGGGCCTGGTGGTGGCCGGTAAAGGCGGTGCCAATGAAGGCTGCAAAGCCAACGATAGCGCCGATACGCAGGGACTTGAACCAGACGTTGAAGTCGGTCTTGTCTCGGGCACCTTCGGGAGTTTCGCCGACGATAACCTTGCCGTCTTCCCCGATGGTGTCGATGCCGTCACGGCGGCGCTTCCAGAGCGTGTACCAGGCGATACCAACCAGGAAGCCACCGGCGACCTGCAGGGCACCGAAGATAGCGTGGGGGTAGGCCACCAGGGCGGTGTTGTTGGTCAGCACAGCCCAGACGTCGGTCATGACGGGGCGGCCGTCAATCATTTCAACGCCTACGGGGTGCTGCATCCAGGAGTTAGCCACGATGATGAAGTAGGCAGAGAGCCAGGAGGCTGCTACAGCAATGACCAGGCAGGCTGCGTGTACCTTGGGGGCCAGTTTGTCCCAGCCGAAGATGAAGAGGCCCAAGAAGGTGGACTCGACGAAGAAGGCCAGCAGGCCTTCCATCGCCAGAGGGGCGCCGAAGACGTCGCCCACAAAGCGGGAGTATTCGCTCCAAGCCATACCGAACTGGAATTCCTGCACAAGGCCGGTTGCAACGCCCATGATGAAGTTAATGAGGTAGAGCTTGCCCCAGAACTTGGTCATGCGCTTGTATTCGTGCTTCTTGGTTCGCACGTAGGCGATGTAGAAGCCAGCTACAACGGCACCCAGGCCCAGGGTCAGCGGAACCATCATGAAGTGGTAGACGGTGGTGATACCGAATTGCCACCGCGCTAGTTCGAGGGGATCCATTGACATCCTTGAGAGATAAAATGATGCACCGTCTGCGGGCTGGCACGCTGCCGTGGGCCCGGCGCAACGGTGCGGGTGTGTTTTGCTCTAGGATAGCGGGCTTGCATGAGCGTGCCCTTAGGGTAGTTTTGACCTCTTCACCAGGTGATTTGACGCTTCACTAAAGGTCAATTAAACGCTAAGACTCCCACTGCCCTAGAGGGTTCAGCGGGAGTCTCGGCAGGTTTTTTACACCGGGCACCCAGTTAGTGACACTTTGTCTAGTCACACCGGGGCGGGCGTCTTAGCGGGGGCCGAGCAGGCCAAGCTGGGCGACGGCGTCCTTCTCTTCAACCAGCTCGGCCACAGAGGCCGCAATGCGCTGGCTGGCAAAATCTGAGTGCTGCAAACCGTGAACAATCTCATATCCACCTGATGAACACTTGACAGGGAAAGAGCTAATGAGCCCCTCGGGCACCCCGTAGGAGCCGTCGGAGGGAACCGCCATGGAGGTGCTCCGCTCCCCCGTTCCCAGCACCCAGTCACGCACGTGGGCCAGGGCGGCGTGGGCAGCGGAGGCGACGGACGACCCACCGCGCACCGCGATAATTTCGGCTCCGCGCTGGGCAACGGTGGGAATGAAGGTTTCTTCGACCCAGGTCTGTCCAAGGCTCTTGTCGGCGAGTGCGTCGATAGCGGGGCGACCGCCGACGGTAGCGTGGAAGAGGTCGGGGTACTGGCTGGCAGAGTGGTTACCCCAGATGGTGATGCCGTCAATTTCGGGCACGGTAGCACCGGTGGCGGCAGCCAGCTGGGCAACCGCCCGGTGATGGTCAAGACGGGTGAGGGCGGTGAAGCGCTCCAGGGGGACGTCCGGCGCATGAGATGCGGCAATGAGGGCGTTGGTATTAGCCGGATTACCCACCACGGCTACTTTCACATCGTCAGCGGCCCGGTCGTTGATGGCCCTCCCCTGCACCGAGAAAATACCGCCGTTAGCTTCGAGCAGGTCGGCACGCTCCATGCCCTTCGTGCGGGGGCGGGAGCCAATGAGCAGGGCGATATTGGTGCCGTCGAAGCCAACGGAGGGGTCGTCGGTGATATCGACAGATTCAAGCAGAGGGAAGGCGCAGTCGGCAAGCTCCATCGCGGTGCCCTCAGCGGCCTTGAGACCTGCCGGGATTTCGAGCAGGCGCAGGCGCACGGGAGTATCGGGGCCCAGCATTTCACCTGCCGCGATGCGGAAGAGGCTGGCATACCCAATCTGGCCAGCGGCGCCAGTAACGGTGACAGTAACAGGGTGCTTCATTGCATATGTCATGCACAACATTTTACCCTGCCACTGCACTCAACACGCCTAGGCGTCGATAGCTGTGTGGTCGAGCTTGGTCGCACCGCGAATGATGAAGTCCTTACGCGGTGCCACTTCTGAACCCATCAACAGGGTAAAGGCCCGTTCGGCAGCCTCAGCGTCCTCAACCCGCACGCGGCGGAGCATACGGTGGCGGGGGTCCATAGTGGTCTCCGCCAGCTGGTCGGCGTCCATCTCGCCCAGGCCCTTGTAGCGCTGGATGGGTTCCTTGTAGCTCTTACCCTCAGCCTCAAGCCGGTCGAGGAGCTCGTGCAGTTCTTTCTCAGAATAGGTGTAGACCATCTCGTTGGCCTTACCCCGGTTGACCACCTCGACCCGGTGCAGGGGCGGCACAGCAGCGTAAACATGGCCGGCTTCTACCAGCGGACGCATGTATCGGTAGAAGAGGGTCAGCAGCAGGGTACGAATGTGGGCGCCGTCCACGTCCGCGTCCGTCATCATGATGATCTTGTTGTAGCGCTTCTGCTCTAGATCAAAGGTGCGGCCAGACCCGGCGCCTATGACCTGAATAATGGCGGCGCACTCGGCGTTCGCCAGCATATCGGTGAGGGAGGCCTTCTGTACGTTCAGGATCTTGCCGCGAATGGGCAGAAGGGCCTGATAGGTCGAGGAACGCGCCAAGCGGGCAGTGCCCAGCGCTGAGTCACCCTCCACGATGAAGAGTTCGGACTTCTCCACGTCGATGGAGCGGCAGTCCACCAGCTTGGTGGGCATCGACGAGGTTTCCAGGGCATTCTTGCGGCGCTGGGTTTCCTTGTGAACTCGCGCCGAAATACGCGACTTCATCTCGGCAACGACCTTTTCAGAAACAGCCGCCGCCTGGGTCTTCTCGCCCCGCGCGGTGGAGTTCAGCTTAGCCGCCAGCTGCTTGGCAACCACCTTTGAGACAATCTGGCGCACCGCCGGGGTACCCAGAATCTCCTTGGTCTGGCCCTCAAACTGGGGCTCAGCCAGACGCACGGTGAGCACGGCGGTCAGCCCCGCCAGCACGTCGTCCTTTTCGATCTTGTCGGTACCCGCCTTGAACTTACGCGCGTTATCGGCAATGTGCTTGCGGAAGGTCTTGAGCAGGCCCTGCTCAAAGCCGGCCTGGTGGGTGCCGCCCTTGGGGGTGGCAATGATGTTGACGAAAGTGCGTAGCTTGGTTTCGTAGCCGGTGCCCCAACACAGGGCAATATCAACCTCGCACTCGCGCTCCACTTCAGTCAGCTGGGAGTGCCCCTCGGCGTCAAGCACGGGGACGGTCTCGGTAAAGGTATCGGTGCCGGTAAAGCGCCAGATGTCGGTCACGGCCTGGTCGTGGGCAAGGTAGTCCACGAACTCAGAGATACCGCCGTCGTGCTGAAAGACCTCTTCGTGGGTCTCGAACTCGCCGGGGGTGCCGGGCAGGCGGCGCTCGTCGCGCACGGCAATCCGCAGGCCGGGAATAAGGAAGGCGGTCTGGCGGGCACGAGCCGCCAGGTTCTCATAGCTGAACCGGGCGTCCGGAGTGAAAATCATGGGGTCGGCCCAGTAGCGCACGCGGGTGCCGGTGACCCCGCGCTTAGCCTTACCTACGACCTGCAGAGCATCGGAGGAGGCGGTGAAGGGGGCACCGGGTTTGGGGGTGCGGGTGTCCTCAAAGATGCCGGGTACACCGTGGCGGAAGCTCATCTGGTAGGTCTTACCGCCGCGGTCCACTTGTACGTCCAGGCGGGAAGAAAGCGCGTTGACGACCGAGGCACCCACGCCGTGCAGGCCGCCCGAGGCGTTGTAGGAGCCGCCGCCGAACTTACCGCCTGCGTGCAGCTTGGTGTAGACCACCTCAACACCGGAGAGGCCGGTGCGGGGTTCAATGTCGGTGGGCACGCCGCGGCCATCGTCCTGTACTTCCACTGATCCGTCCTTATAGAGGATGACCTGGATGGACTGCCCATACCCGGCCAGGGCCTCATCGACCGAGTTGTCGATGATTTCCCAGAGGCAGTGCATGAGGCCGCGCGAGTCGGTGGAGCCGATGTACATGCCGGGGCGCTTGCGCACGGCTTCGAGGCCTTCGAGCACCGATAGGTTGCGGGCGGTGTAGTTGTTTGCTGCCACGAAACTCTCCTGCAGTATGGACGGGGTGCCTATCTAGTGTAGTACACGTGTTCGGTTTGGCGGGTCTTTGGCGGCGCGGACGCCCGCGGCCACTGGGCGGGG
>NZ_SPQC01000041.1 GCF_004569295.1 Rothia nasimurium | reverse complement strand
GCGTCTTGGGTTGCTTGGTGGAATGCTGGTCGGTTGCATCAGGGTCTTGGTTATCGGACTCCGCAGGAGGTGGTTGATGGTGCTTTAGTGGTCTTATAATTGTCGGAACTAAAGCCAGTACATATCAGAGAGATATAGAACCAACAGGCCCCGCTCCCTCTACATAACGCCTACCCGCCGAAACTGTACTCAGCATCAGGCTCGCCGGTAATACGATTGCGCAGGTCACGGCGGACAATTTCAATAGACCACATCCACACAATATGACCAAAGAACTCCGAAAAATGTTCTCCAAATGGCTGATTCCACGGCGCAGGCACCAACCCCATAGCTGGCATAAGCACCACGTGAAAGGCAACGTACAGCAGGATACCTACAGCGGCACCCTGCCACAGCTTGACCATAGGCCAGTACTCAGCAATTAGGCAGTATGCCACCGCAAAGAAAATTGCAAATGCAAAATGTATAGCAAAGCTCCAGTAGGATAGCTCATTCCCCAAGAAAGAATAGGTGGCGTGAGATGTCTCGGGAGACATCCCCAACATCTCCAAAAGTGCCTGCGGAGGGTTTGTGGCATTGCGTTCAGGGGTGCGCGGCGGGAAAGGAACCTCCCAGCCGAACTTAACAATGCCGGAGAAAATACCAGCGATAAGACCTACCAAAGCAGCGGTTCCCCAGCGCCTGCGAACAGGGTTGGTAATAGTGGTGATGGAGAGCGGGCTAGACAGTTCAGATCCGGGACGGCGGTCGGGAGCAATGACGTTCATGAGCAGGTTTCCTCGAGCTTACAAGACTTGAATTGAAAGGAACCTACGTGAATCAGCGCTTAGTGTGTGAATTTGTAGAATCCCTCTAATTAATTATTATCGAGCTACACATCTCTTACAAATAGTAGCCTGTCCATGTTTAGCAATTTACGATCCTAAAGGCAATGCTACTGCTCCGAGTCTTTCAGCGCTACCTGAAGTTATATGGAAAGTCCCCGCAAGAGCCCAGTCTGCACTTGCGGTTGACAGTTCCTCCGAAGATCCACAGTAAGCGTTTAACCAAAAAACATTAAAAGCCATACTATATACAGGATAAATTCTATTTGCCGTAGCATCATATGTATAAGGACCCGTATACTCTGTCATATAAGCTTGCCACTTAGTTTCATCACTAAAATCAGTACCATACTCAGAACGATTAGCTACAGTCCCGGCTGGTAGAGTAGAAGAATTCTGATAAACCCTAATAGCTCTATTTATAATAGTTGAGTTTACTGCATTAACCGTAGCGTTGGAGACTTCGACTGGAAGCGACCAGTATTCTGTATAGCTTTTCATCTCATCAACAACAGTTGTTGGATAATTTTCTAAATTTATTAGGCTGTTTCCATTTACTGCAATGTTTGTTCCATCTTCGCCAATAATAGATGCTCCAATTGGCTTTATATCAACAGGCGACGATTTAGGTAACCAAAAGTAAAAACGCAATGAATCAACTGCTTGACTGCTATCAGAAAGAGACATATAAATCATGCGACTTCCAGCATTGGTAAGTCGACTACTAACAACACTCTTTAGCACATAAGGTGCCTCCGCATCTGCGAGAGCTTGATCGGTGCATGTACGATTACTGGCGAGTCCACCTCCCAGAATATTAAACCCAGTAAAAGTACGTGTAGAAGCAGCATAGGCAGGAAGTGTTGTTGTAGCAAGTGCCACAGGTGCGGTCCAAGCTGTGCCTTTGGCTAGTTTTCTACGGGATATGTTTAGACATGGCTTAAAACCTCACCAAGTTAGTATATTTACATAAAATCATAATGCTTGAATTTGATAGACTACCACAAGGTGCACCTAACAGTCCAATGGCTACAAACAGTACAACTGGCAAGTGTCGCATCTTAAATCAAAGATTATTTGGGGTTTGAGGCTTATTCAGATGAGCCCCCCCCCGCTTCCCGCCGACCAGATAACGATTCCCATCAGGAAGCAACCTTGAGGATAAGCCATCACAAACATCCTCAAAGCTACACCGGTGAGACCGTTGCACAGCAGGGGTCTACCTCATCAAACTGCTAGAAGCTCTACAGACGAACCCTATCTGGTGCAAAGCTAACAGCAAACCCAGTAAACAAACTTGAACTAGATTTTGTGCTCTATCACCGACACGACCTAACCGAGGAAGTCCCGGCAGAGTTCTTCAGCGTATCCCAGCCAACTATTTTAAGAGTCATCAATCTTATTGAAACAGCTACGTTAAAGATTCTAGAACTGGTAATCAAACCGCTAGAACAAGCGATACAAGTAACAGGTTCTTTGGTTATTTGCTGGAATGCCCACACCTACCTGGAGCTAGCCATTTGCTAGAATAAACGAACTTTTTCAGGCAAGCTTATTACACAAACTGGCTTCGGCCATCAGGATATCTGCACCATCGACGGCAAGCTCCTAGCTATTACAGGCCCTTTGTCTAGGATTGACATAATATTTTACTGTCAGAGCTCATAAAGTTAAAAAGTTAAGCTGCTAGATGCTTCTACTCTGCCTGATAAGGGCTAAAGGTCTTGCTACTCCTGTTGAGCCTGGCTCTAAGCAACAGTTGACTGATAAACAGAGGCGAAATCTGGTATTGAACCTGTTGAGGTCGATGGGGTTGGTCTTCTTGTATACAAGGTTCCCTTATGACTAAGCCTCAGTTTTCGAAGACAACAAGTATGCTACCTTGTTGTCTTCGAAAACTGAGGCTTAGTCATCAGGAGAAACTAGCCTACTTGTTAGCGAAAATCTCGCGCATGAGCTGGGCGGCCTCTGAAGGAGTCTTACCCACCTTCACGCCAGCGGCTTCCAGGGCCTCCTTCTTAGCCTGGGCGGTGCCAGATGAACCGGAAACAATCGCACCCGCGTGGCCCATGGTCTTACCCTCGGGAGCGGTGAAGCCCGCAACGTAGCCAACAACGGGCTTGGTAACGTTAGCCTTGATGAACTCAGCAGCGCGCTCCTCAGCGTCACCACCAATCTCACCAATCATAACGATAGCTTCGGTCTCGGGGTCAGCCTCGAAGGCCTCGAGAGCATCGATGTGAGTGGTGCCGATGATGGGGTCACCGCCGATGCCGATAGCGGTAGTGAAGCCGATGTCGCGCAACTCGAACATCATCTGGTAGGTCAGGGTACCTGACTTAGAGACCAGGCCAATCTTGCCCTTACCGGTGATGTTAGCGGGGGTAATGCCCACCAGGGACTCACCGGGGGTAATGATGCCGGGGCAGTTGGGACCGATGATGCGAGTAATCCGCTTACCGTCAGCGCCGACCTTGCTCTTGGCGTAGGCCCAGAACTCAGCGGTATCGCCTACAGGCACGCCCTCGGTAATAACGACAACCAGGGGCACCTCGGCGTCGATAGCCTCGATAACGGCGTCCTTGGTGAAGGCCGGGGGGACGAAGACGATAGAGACGTCTGCGCCGGTCTCCTTGACAGCTTCAGCAACGGTGCCGTAGACGTTCAGCTCAACATCGTTACCGGCTGCGTCCTTGTGAGAAACGGTGGTGCCAGCCTTACGGGCGTTGACGCCGCCCACAATCTGGGTCCCAGCGGCGAGCATACGGGCGGTGTGCTTGGTACCTTCACCACCGGTGATGCCCTGAACGATGACCTTGGAGTCCTTGTTCAAAAAGATAGACATTGTAAAAACCTTCTAGTAATAATCAGCGGTGATTTATGCGGTGTGGGCCAGCTCGGCTGCCTTGTCTGCGCCGGAGTCCATGGTCTCTGCCTGGTGAACCAGCGGGTGGTTAGCCTCAGAGAGAATGCGGCGGCCCTCATCAACGTTGTTGCCGTCCAAGCGGACGACCAGGGGCTTGGTTGCCTTATCACCCAGGATTTCCAGGGCCTTGACGATGCCGTTAGCTACAGCGTCGCAGGAGGTGATGCCACCGAAGACGTTGACGAAAACAGACTTAACCTGCTCGTCGTTGAGGATGATGTCGAGGCCAGCTGCCATCACCTCAGCGGACGCACCGCCACCAATATCGAGGAAGTTAGCGGGCTTGACGTTGCCGTGGTTTTCACCAGCGTAGGCAACAACGTCGAGGGTAGACATGACCAAGCCTGCACCGTTACCGATGATGCCGACTTCACCGTCGAGCTTGACGTAGTTGAGGTCGTTTTCCTTAGCCTTAGCTTCGAGGGGGTTCTCGGCTGACTTATCGACCAGGGCCTCATGCTCGGGCTGGCGGAACTCAGCGTTATCGTCGAGGGAGACCTTGCCGTCCAGGGCCAGGATCTTGCCCTCGCCGGTCTTGACCAGCGGGTTGACCTCAACCAGGGTAGCGTCTTCCTTCTTGTAGACCTCGCCCAGCTTGACCAGCACGGCGGCGACGTCCTCGCGCACGTCCTCAGCGAAGCCAGCGGCCTCAACAATCTCGGCAGCCTTTTCGGCGGTGATGCCCTCCATGGGGTTGACCTCAACCTTGGCCAGGGCCTCGGGGCGCTCGGCAGCCAGGGTCTCAATGTCCATGCCACCTTCAACGGAGCACATGGCCAGATAGGAGCGGTTAGCACGGTCAAGCAGCATGGAGAAGTAGTACTCTTCAGCGATGTCTGCGCCCTGAGCAATCATCACGCGGTGGACGGTATGGCCCTTGATGTCCATGCCCAGAATCTGCTGGGCGTACTCGTAAGCCTCATCAGCGGTCTTGGCGACCTTCACGCCACCGGCCTTACCGCGTCCGCCCACCTTAACCTGGGCCTTGACTACGGTGACGCCACCGATCTTCTCAGCTGCTGCCTTTGCTTCTTCAGGGGTGGTAGCTACGATGCCCTGGAGCACGGGGACGCCGTGCTTCTCAAAGAGATCGCGTGCCTGGTATTCAAACAGGTCCACAGGGATTCCTTCTTCGTCGAAGTCATGCCAGAAAGCGGTGCTCCCGGCGTTTACATGTACGAAGTTCGGTGCCCGCCCCATTGCGAGAGCTGGAGCACACAAAGCTTCTCCACAAAGAAACTTTAGCGTACTTGCCTATAGGGGTGCGAACTTATTTCCCTCTGAATGAAACAAACCTGTCAGTTACGGCCGGCGCTCCCCTGCCGGGCCTATTTGACCTTCTCGCAGGCGTCCAGAATATTGACCAGGAAGGGAGCGGTATCGGAGGCGCGGGGCACCACCAGGTACTCCAGCTCATCAATACGCCAGAGCATAATACGGGCCTCAGCCACGGTGCAGGACAGGGCCTTGCCCGGGTCGAAGAAGTCCGGCGGGAAGTCGAAGTGCACGACCTCATCGATGACGTCCGCCGCAGCAACCCCGCTCAGGTTCAGCACGGTGCGGTTGACCGAAACATCAAGGACCAACCCCTCATCGCGCCCCAGGGCCGCGGTGAGCGCGCGCCCCAGTTTTACGGCGTCCACCCTAGTCACCACCAGATACACGCCCTCTTCAACATACAGGCAGGCCACAACCTGGCGGGTACCGTAGAGCAGATGCAGGGCGGTCGCATCGCCCGTTACCTGCCCGCGAGTAGTCGGTAGGGCGGCGCCCAGCACCTTCTCAATGCGGCGGGCAGCGTCGGTCGAAGGATCAATTTCAATACGAAAAAGGAAGAGATCAGATATCTCCTGGAGCTGCACGCGGGTATCGGTCACCTCATCCATTGCCTCCACAAATTCTTCGGCGATAGAGGGAAGGTTAGAGTCGTGATCCATTGTCGTCCTTGAGCGAATCGGGCAGAAAAGAGCCCGGCACCACGGGCGGTACCGGGCTTCTTATATCTTAGTCGGTCTTTTTAGTCAGCGGCGCGTAGCGCAGCAGGAGTCGTTTCTCTTCTTTGGCGAAGCGCACCTTGACAACGGTTTTATCGCCGGCCCCTTCAACCGCGGTCACGCGGCCCTCACCAAAGCTGGTGTGCTCAACACGGTCGCCGACCGCGAGCGCCGGAATTTCCTTGTTCTGCTGCACGCGGGAAACCTGCCGGGCTGCTGCCTTGAGTCCGTAGGTGGAAGACCCGTTGACTTCGCTGGTGGACGGTTCGGCAGGACGCCGCCGCTCGGCCGGTTCATCAAAGCGGCTGGAGTAGGTGGAGGACCCGTACGAAGAACCGTACCCGCTCGATGAGCCGCCGCCGCGGTTGCCTGCCCAGCCGCCGCGTCCGCCCGCGTAAGCGCCTCCGTAGCCGCTACCGGAGTAGCCGCTAAAGGAGAAGCCGGTGCGCTTCCAGTCAATGAGCTCTTCGGGGATCTCTTCGAGGAAGGGCGAAGGCGGGTTGAACTGGCTCTGCCCCCACATGGAGCGGTTCTCAGCGCGGGTGAGGTAGAGGCGTTCCATGGCTCGGGTCAGACCCACGTAGGCCAGGCGACGCTCTTCGCTCATCTCTGAATCGTCGGTGAGGGCCCGTTGGTGGGGGAAGAGGCCGTGTTCCATACCGGTCAAGAAGACAACGGGGAATTCTAGGCCCTTGGCGGTGTGCAGGGTCATGAGGGTAATGACGCCCTGGGAGCGGGCTTCTGCAACTTCAGCTGCAATCTGGGCGGCAGACGGCCCGCCCTCCTGCTCGGCCTTGGGCTTGTTGGGGATCTGGTCGGCATCAGCGACCAGGGCGACGTGTTCGAGAAAGTCCTCCAGGGTAGCGCCTGCGTTGTCGATTTCGAACTCGCGCACGGCGTCCACCAGCTCGGAGAGGTTCTCGACGCGGGATTCGTCCTGAATATCCTTGGACTCGCGCAGGGCTGCCAGGTAGCCGGTCTGCTCCAGCACGGCTTCGAGGCAGGTGGCTGCTGACTCGGTGGCAGCGAGCTGGGCCAAATCGTCAATCATCTGGGCAAAAGCAGCCATCTTCTTCACGGCGGCAGCGCCCAGACCGGGTACCTCACTGCCCTGGCGCAGGGCAGCCATGAAGGAGATACCGGTAGCGCGGGCGTGATCGGCCACCACGCTCTCAGACTTAGCGCCGATACCCCGCTTAGGCTCGTTGAGCACGCGGCGGACGTTGATGTCGTCATCGGGGTTCACCAGCACGCGCAGGTAGGCCAGGGCGTCCTTAATTTCCTTGCGCTCGTAGAAGCGGGTACCGCCGACCACGCAGTAGGGCAGGCCCACGCGCATGAGCATTTCTTCGAGTGTGCGGGACTGGGCGTTGGTGCGGTAGAAGATCGCCACGTCGCCGGGGGCGGTGCCGTGCTCATCGCGCAGGCGGTCAATTTCCTGGACGATGTAGCGGGCCTCAGCGTGCTCGGATTCTGCCACATAGCCGGTGATTTTGGCACCGTCGCCGCTGGCCGTCCAGAGCTTCTTGGGGCGGCGGCCCTTGTTGCGCTCAATCACGGCATTCGCCGCAGAGAGGATGTTCTGGGTAGAGCGGTAGTTCTGCTCCAGCAAGATGGTGTGGGCCGCCGGGTAGTCTTGCTCAAAGTCAGTGATATTGCGAATATCAGCCCCGCGGAAGGCATAGATGGACTGGTCAGAGTCACCCACCACCGTCAGCTCAGCGGGCGGGTAGGCGTCGGGGTAGGGGCCGTTATCGGCGGGGCCGGTCTCAGGGTGCAAAGACGCCGCACCCCCCACCAGCTGCCGCACCAGCTGGTACTGGGCGTGGTTGGTGTCCTGGTATTCGTCAACCAGGATATGGCGGAAGCGACGGCGGTAGTACTCGGCTACCTGCGGGTGGTTCTTCAGAAGGTTGACGGTCTCGAAAATGAGGTCGTCGAAGTCGAGAGAATTAGCTGCCCTCAGGCGCTCGGTGTAAGCCGTGTAGACCTTCGAAATCACACCTTCCCAGGGGTCAGTGGGGCTGGTCTCGGCTGCGAACTGTTTGGCGCTGACCAGCTCATTCTTGAGATTAGAGATACGGTTGCCTACCACCTTGGCGGTGAACTTCTTGGTATCAAGGTTCATCTGCTTGATGATGAGCGTCAGCAGGCGCTGGGAATCAGCTGAGTCGTAGATGGAGAAGGTCGATTTGAGGCTCAGGGCCTTAGCCTCACGCCGCAGCACCCGCACGCAGAAAGAGTGAAAGGTCGAAATCCACATGCTCTGGGCCCGCGGCCCCACCAGGGCGGTAATGCGCTCGCGCATCTCGGCTGCTGCCTTGTTCGTGAAGGTAATCGCCAGAATCTGCCCCTGGTGGGCACGGCCCGTAGCCAGCAGGTAGGCAATGCGGTGAGTCAGCACGCGGGTCTTGCCAGACCCGGCACCCGCCACAATCAGCAGCGGGCTGCCCACATGCTTCACCGCTTCAGCCTGATGCTCATTCAGACCCGCCACCAGCGTCTCGGGATTGACGCTGGGGGCGGGGCGGGCGTCCTCAAAATCAGGCATAAACCCGCCCACCTGGTAGGCAGGGGGCACAAAATCATCGGCCGGAGGAGCCGCATCGTAGAAGGGGGCGAAAGGAGGCTCGTCAAAGAAAGGCTCCCCCTCAGGCGCAGCAGAGCGCGGCGGGGCGGGCGCTGGCATAAAATCGTCGTCATCAAACATAGAAGAACCCTCCAAAGATCAACCGTCAACTCCCCATTTTAGGCGAGAGGGCCACAGCCCACACCCGATTGAGCTGACAGATAAGATAGACAGCATGGGTCTTTCAAAAGGTCAGAAGAAACGTCTCTACGGCGAAAATACGCAAGCACACTCCCCCGCGCCGTCCGCAGCTCAGGCGGGGCGGACGTCCGCGCCCCCTCGCGGGCAAGGGGCAGGACCGCGCGTCGTTACCGACTACAGCCGGGCAGAGCTCGCCGCCGAGCCGGAAAAGGGCGGGGGTTCCTATATTTTCTTGGGCGTTGCCTTTGTCGTGACGGTGCTGTTTTTGCTCTACTACTACTTCATGCTGCTGCCGGGGGTGTCGTCGGCTGGCGGTGCGACTGCCCCAGAACTCATGCTGCGTTTCGATGCCCAGCACCTGCAGACTGTAGCGGCGGGCCTAGGTGTAGAGGGTTTGCAGGCCTACCAGGTGCTCCACCGTTCAACGGGGCTCATTCTGCCCCTGATTTTTGCTTTCACCTGGTGGAATATGGTGCGAGCCTCCAAGTTTGACCTGCTGGTGGGCCGGCTGATGCTGACCCTGCCGGTGGCCTACGCTTTTGTATTCATTGCCGGTGGTTTTGCCGTTGATTCAGCCCTAGCCGACCCGCTGGGCGGCGCTACCGCGCTCGCTTCTCTTCTCATGACGGCCCGCTGGGCGCTGTTCGTACTCTGCCTGGTGCAGCTGGGGTACCTGGCGCTGCGACTGGTCAGAAGCAAGATGGACGCCTTCGCCCGCGGCGAACTGCCGGGGCAGTGATGCTGGGCTAGCGTCCCGCCCGCCCGCGTCCGCCCCCTCGAAAAGTGCAAGTGCCTGTGCAAAAGTGACAGGCACTTGCACTTTTTAAGCGGCAGCTAGTCGCCGCACTTCATGCCGTAGCAACAGACGAACCACGTGCTGCGGGCGGTGAGTGAGGTCTTCATAGGTGATTCGCAAGACCTTCCAGCCCTCGTTCTCTAACTCGCGCTGTCGGAAGAGATCTTGCTGTCGCTGTTCGTCAAAAGACCGATAAGCCCCGGTGTACTTGATACGACCGTCCACCTCGAGAATAAGCCTGAGATGCCGCCACATAAAATCAGGACGATAGCGGCGGCCGCTACTCGTAACCACCCACCGCTGCAAGGCGGGCAGCTCAAGATTTTCAAGCACCATCAGAAAATACGCCTGAGATTCTAGCGGTGATTCGAGCTCGGTCGTCAGGCTCCGCGCCAGGGTACGAGCTTGCTTCGCGCCGCGGTCTGAGACGGCCAGTAGCGCATCGTGCAGCAGGTACTGGTTGCACAGGTTCTGGTGGAGAAAATAGTGTGCAACCGTCACCGTGGTGAGCGCCCACTGGTGACCGATACAGCTCAGGACGGTGTCTATAGGTGAGAGAACCGTGAGGCCCTGGTGCTCCTGCGCCCTGTTCATTGCTTCAGCAGGAGTGACACACCGGCGAATGCCCTGCTGTTTACCGCGATCGCGCCAGGGGCTCGCAAGGTAGATATGAGAGGGGAGTTCAAGGAGGGGTGCTCCCCATGCAAGAGCAGCGGACGTGCGTGTGAGGACGGCGTGTGAGCGGGTTTTGCTCACCGCTATATGGTGTATCAGGGCACGCTCGGTAGGGGTTGCCTGGGCGAGAGTCTGGGTTTTGATGTAGGCGCCCTGTCTGAGACGGACTAGCTCTTTGGATCGCACCGCGTCACTAATTTTGCGACTGGTCAGGCCTTGCAGGCGTAGGTCACCGGTGAGAAGTACTGAGTTATATAGGTGCTGGCTCATGATGTATAGGGTGACTAACTCTTAGGTGTTGACGCTAGCCCTGTGGACGCAGGGGCTGGTTAGCGCGTCTTAATGCCGCAGGAAAAGTGCATATGCCGTCGACTTATCCACAGGTACTTGCACTTTTCGGGTGGCTTACAGGTTTTCGTGTAAACTGGTGGGGTTGCGCCCTCGTAGCTCAGGGGATAGAGCACCGCTCTCCTAAAGCGGGTGTCGGACGTTCGAATCGTCTCGGGGGCACAAAAAGAGAGGGTATGCCATACTGCGCGAAGCGCTGGCATACCCTCTCTTTTTGTGCCCGCCTGGGGGCGTTAGTTGCGGGTTTTCTTTTTTCGGTAGGCTAGCCGAGAGATGACAAGACCGAGGACGATGCCGATGCCGCCGGTGATGGAGACCCACATGGCTGCGTGCCCGACGAAGATGGCGATGATGAGGCCGAGGACGATGCCGGGTACGGCGCCGGCTACCATTCCGATGGCCATGTAGGTAAATTCTTGGTCGGATGAACCGGATGGGCTTTCGAATTGGGGGCTGTTTAACTTCTGCGACATAGTTCCAATCCTAGCTGTGCCTTCTGCCGGAGTCGAAAAGAGGGTATAAAAAATGCGCCCCAGCTGGTCGTCTGGTGCGCATGCGCAAACGTAGTGTTTGCGGGGGATCCATACCGTGTGATGTGTGGTAGGAATTCTTATCTTCGTTCTTCAGTAGGAAGTTGACCAGCTACTGAATAAACGTCACCGGCTGGGGCAGTTTTTACTGCCCCGTACCGTGTGAGAAGTCTTAGATGCCAGCGGTGTAGTAACCGTCGACGGGCATGAAGCCGCCACCGTCAACAGCGGTCAGCTGGGTGCCCTGTGAGGGGTTGAGAGCTGAGATCATCTGGCCGTTGCCGACGTAGATGCCTACGTGTGCGTAGCCGTTGGTGAAGACGATGTCACCGGGCTGGGGGTTTGAGGTAGGGGCCAGCTCGGTTGCCATGGCGTAGGTGTAGGCGGTCAGGTTGATGCCGGCCTGTGCGTAAACGTAGGAGACGAAGCCTGAGCAGTCCCATGCCTTGTAGGTCTTGCCGCCCCAAACGTAGGAGCCGCCGATGCCGTCGTAGGCAGCTGCCAGGACGGTTTCGCGAGCGGTGGACAGGTCAACGTTGCTGGAAACCTCGGTGGTGACGGTTGAGGTGGTCTCAACTGCGCTGTTTTCAACTACGGGAGCAGTTTCGTAGCCCCAGGTGTTGTAGTTGTAAGAGTGTGAAGCCAGTGCAGGTGCTGAGTGGGCGGGTGCTGATACTTCAGCTACTGCGAATGCGTTTGCAGGTGCAACGGTTGCGGCGAGCATGGCGCCTGATGCTGCAACGATACCTGCGGTGCGTACGATGGTTGACTTAGCCATTTTGTTTTCCTCCATTGCCGAACGAGGTGAGCTGTCGGGTTCGAGCATGAAGTTCGCTCGGCCGCAGAATCTGCGACTTAACCCCTAGGGTTCTCGGTGGAGAGCCCGAAAGGTGGGTCCCCCGCTTCTGCCGTGATGTTATTTTGTTTGTTTTCCTGTGAACAGTGGCAGAACTAGGCGGTGCTGTTCGTAGGGTGCTAATCCGACCAGTGATGAGCACGGAATAGAACATTACACAGCCTAGGCTGGTTTGTCACGCTTTGGTCACGATTTTGTTGCAAGACCCCCGGAATGCAAAGCAGGGTGATTAATTTTTTGGCTTTCAGGACGCGTCCAGCTGGGGCTTATGGGGCACATAGAGTTAGCTTTGACAAGGGAAAATAAAAAAACTTTTAAAGCAGCCCCGCAACACCCTCCCACCGGCCTCCTATCAGAGTTTTACCAGTCTTAATTTAACTGAGAAGCCGACCACTTAAGGCCCCACACCCTCTCTATATCCCTCCACAATCTCTCATCCGGCCCCCTATCAGCACCTTACGCAACACTAAAAACAGCTTTCCCCCTCAAAACATCACAATTTGATAACAAAAAAGGTGCCCACCAACCAGGTGGGCACCTTTTTCGTTATCAAACTGTTATCTTTTGACGATAATCGCTTCTGCTACTTCAGCACTGAGCGTCAGCGCTTCGTCCTCACCGTCCGCGTGAACCAGCACGGAGCCGTCCTTATTACCCAAAATCGATACTGTTGCACCGTAGACGATGCCAGCATCGCCCAGACGCTTCAGCAGCTGCACGTCGGTCTGAATAAACTCAGGCAGACGAGACACGGTAAAACGATCATCTTCAGACGAGTCGCGGCCCGCAATCGACATGGTGACGGTGCGTCCGTCGTTCTCTTCACTCTCGGCGCCCAGCTCTTCCAGGCCGGGAATCGCGTTGCCGTAGGGGGAGAACTTGGGCTCATTGAGCAGTTCCAGCAGGCGGCGCTCCACGCGTTCACTCATAACGTGCTCCCAGCGGCAGGCCTCTTCGTGGATGTATTCCAGGTCAAGACCAATCACGTCAGCGAGCAGGCGCTCAGCTAGACGATGCTTGCGCATCACATCCACTGCCTTCTGTCGCCCTTCTTCGGTGAGCTGGAGGGAGCGGTCACTGGCGACAGTGAGCAGACCGTGGCGTTCCATGCGTGCAACGGTCTGAGAAACGGTGGGGCCGGAGTGCTCTAGGCGCTCTGCGATGCGGGCACGCATGGGAGTGATGCCCTCTTCCTCAAGCTCCAACACGGTGCGCAGATACATTTCGGTGGTATCAATGAGGTCAGTCATGCCTTCTTGAATCTCCTTGGGCCAGCCCGCACGGTGCGCGGGTTGTTAGGTGCAGTGGTTTTGCCCTTAATTGTATGCGCTACCAGGTCGAGGAGGCGTTTACTCTCTTCAAGAGCTGAAATTGTTGCACTCCGTGCCGGGCACACGCTGCTTGTAGCGCCGTCCGCCCCCATCACCCCCCCCTGCCCGAAGCTATCTCACTATATAAATTTATTCCCCATATTTTGGGCCGGTGCGGGGTGCTTGAGGGCCGCGGGGCCCACGCAGGTTGCACAATAGAAACAGCAGGACGCCGGCGGCACCCCCTCCCTCACATCAACGCATAGCCGCCCCGGCACATGTGCTGCTCATGTCTAGGAGATATTCAGTGACCACTTTTCCCGTGATTCCCACCGAGATGTTACCTGCCGACGGCCGTTTCGGCGCTGGCCCCTCTAAGGTACGCCCCGAGCAGGTTGCTGCTGTTTCAGCTGCCGCCACCACCCTGCTAGGCACCTCCCACCGCCAGGCGCCGGTCAAGAACCTAGTCGGTGAGATTCGCGAGGGCCTGTGCGCTTTCTACTCTGCCCCCGATGGCTACGAGGTGATTCTGGGCAACGGTGGCGCCACCGCGTTCTGGGATGCCGCGACCTTCGGCCTGGTTGAGAACAAGGCTCAGCACCTGACCTTCGGCGAGTTTGGCTCTAAGTTTGCTTCAGCAACCAAGGCGGCCCCTTTCCTGGCCGATTCCACCGTTATTTCTTCTGAAGCTGGCACCCGCCCCGAAGCCCGTGCTGAAGAGGGCGTAGATGTTTATGCCTGGCCCCACAACGAAACCTCAACCGGTGTTTTTGCCCCCGTGGCCCGCCCTGCCGGTATCGCCGATGATGCCCTGGTGCTGATTGACGCTACCAGCGCTGCCGGCGGCCTGGATGTTAACGTGGCCGAGTCTGACGTCTACTACTTCTCACCCCAGAAGAACTTTGCCTCCGACGGCGGCCTGTGGCTGGGTCTCTGGTCACCGGCGGCGATTGAGCGCGCCGAGCGTATCGCCGCTTCTGACCGCTGGATCCCCGATTCCCTGAACCTGGTTACTGCCATTAGCAACTCCCGTCTCAACCAGACCTACAACACCCTGGCTCTGGCCACCATGATTATGCTCAATGAGCAGATTAAGTGGATGAATGAGCAGGGCGGTCTGGCTTTTGCAGCAACCCGTACCGCTGATTCTGCAGGCCGTGTCTATGCCTGGGCCGAGGCCAGCGAGTACGCCACCCCCTTTGTGACTAACCCGGCTGAGCGCTCCAACGTCATCGCTACCGTTGATTTTGATGAGAGCATCGATGCCGCTGCTATTGCTCAGGCTCTGCGCGCTAACGGTATCGTCGATACCGAGCCCTACCGCAAGCTGGGCCGCAACCAGCTGCGTATTGCCACCTTCACCGCTATTGACCCCGAGGACGTTTCGGCTTTGCTTGCCTGCATCGACTACGTGGTCGAAAAGCTCAAGTAGTTGTAGCTGCGCAAAGATAAGGACGCCGCTCCCCCCCCCGCTAACCTGCCACCGGGCAGGAAGGCGGGAGGCGGCGTCCTTCTTTTCTTAATCTTTAGCGGGGTTCTTGCAGGTCGATTGCTGCTGTGACCGGGGGCGGCTCCCGGTCAGGGCTCTCAGCGGCTTCAGGGCGTGGACGCAGCACCAGGCGGGTGCGGGCCTGCCTGTCGTAGTTCAGGTGCAGGTGCTTATATTTCATGATCCAGATCAGCCCGATCAGGGCCGCCAGAAAACCGGAGGCAGAGGCAACGCCCAGACCCCAGCGAGCGCCGAAGACGTCGTTGACCAGCCCGACCAGGGGTGAGCCGATAGGGGTACCCCCAATAAAAACTGCCATGTACACGCTCATAACCCGCCCCCGCATGGCAGGCTCAGTTGTTACCTGCACGTAGGCGTTTGCTGAGGTGATGATGGTCAGTGCCATCAGCCCGAGCGGAATCAGGGCCAGGGCAAACAGCCAGAGGTTGGGGGCGAGCGCCGCCAGCAGGGTTGCCACGCCGAACCCTAGGCAGGAGGCAAACATGAACCACATGCGTGGGGTATCCCGCCGAGCAGCTAGCAGGGTGCCTGCCACCGAGCCGATGGCAACAACGGAGTTCAGCAGTCCGAATTCGCCCGCGCCCTGCCCGAATTCGGTGGTGGCCATAGCAGCAATATTGAGGGCTGTATTTAGGCCGAAAGTACCAATCAGGAAGGCTGCCACCATCACCACGATCATGTCGGGGCGATGTTTGAGGTAGGTAAGGCCGTCCCGCACCCGGTTTTGAGCGGCGGACGACCGCGGCAACTGCCGTAATTCATTCTCACGGATAGCTACGATTGCCAGAATCATAGCTATAAAGGTCACTGTGTTCAGCAGGAAGACCGGCCCGGTGCCCACCGCAACAACCAGCAGACCGGCAACCGCCGGCCCGATCATGCGGGCGACGTTGAAGGACATGGAGTTGAGCGCTACGGCATTAGGCAGGTCTGCGTCTGAGACAAGTTCTGAGACGAAGGTTGACCGAACCGGAGAGTCCAGGGCTGAGACGATGCCCAGGGCTAGCGCGAAGAGGTAGACGTGCCAAATAGCAACATGGCCCGATAGCACCAGGAGCCCCAGCCCGAGGGCCAATAGGCCCATGATGCTCTGGGTCCATAGGAGAATTTTTCGCCGATTGCCCCTATCGGCAAGCGCCCCGGCATAGGGGGCTAGGAAGAGGGGCGGGGCGAACTGCAGAGCGATGACGATACCCATCTGGGTAGAATCGTGGCTTGAGAGGTCGTTGAAGACCAACCAGTCCTGGGCGGTGCGCTGCATCCAGGTACCGATGTTAGAGACAAGGGCACCAATGAACCAGAGACGGTAGTTAAAAATCCACAGTGAGCGGAAGGTTTTGTTCCTCCCGTTCACGGGCTGGGGTTCTCGTCTCTGGGTGGAAGTCATTCAGCGCTGGCACCGTCCTGGGCGTCTTCGGCGAAGTTCTCTTCGACAGCTTCAGTGCTGTCCTCGTTCTCTGAGGGCACGTCGCTGTAATCTACGTCCTCGTGGTCGTAGTCTTGCTCTTCCTGGTCTTCGGGGAGCAGGCGGTCGGCCCAGGGCACCCAGGCCGGGGCAAGCAGGGCGTCATCGCCGGGCAGGAGGCCAATTTCGCAGACGGTTGCGACCTTTGACCGGGGAGCGCGTGAGAGGGTGGCAAACCAGAACCAGCCCCGGTAACCCGGTAGGGTGCACTCAAAGAGGTGGGTGGTCAGGCGCTCTTCTTCACCGCGCAGGTGGTGGACGGGGCCGATAGAGTTTTCGGGTGCGATATCAGCTAGGCCCGCGAGGGCAACATCTTTGGCAGCGGCAAGGACGGCATCGACCTTGCTAGTACGGCGGCGGCGAGTGGGCTCGCCCAGGATAGGTTCGGGGGCGAACGCCGGGGCCTGCTCGGCAGTCTCAAGGCCGGGCTGCTCGTAGCTTTCTGCGCTCGAAGCGCCGGGGGCCGTTAGCTCGTCTTTTACCTCTTCAGTCATACTCCTATTAAAGCAGGCCGGTGGGAGGTGTGGTCACCGCTCTTCCTCGCGGCGTAATACCGGTGCTTCTTTAGGTAGGTATAGCTGGCCTTGATAGCGTAGATGTATGTCTTCTGAACGAACCGAAATTCCTGAGCTTCCCTACGGCGGAGCTATCCGGGCGCTGGGGCTTGTGGCCGGCGTCCTCATGCTGGTGGGAACCGTCTGCGGCGTCACCATGCTCCTGCTCAAGTGGGCTACCGGGCAGGCACCAAGTTTTTTGAGCCTAGCTCCCCTGCTCACCCTGCCCCTGGCTTTCCTTGCCCTCTTAGGGGCACTCTTCCTTACCCTGCTCCGTCGTCGGGCTAGCTAAAACCGGGCTTTAGCTGACGGCGTATTTACTGCCTTTTCCCAGCATGACTAAAGCAAACTCAGCAGAACATACAGCTCCACACAGCTAGTGCACAGGTAGTAAGCGCACAATTAAAAGCGTGAATACCAAAGAACCTGAAGCAAAACTGCTGGTCGTCGACGACGAACCCAACATTCTAGAGCTCCTCGCAACCTCCCTGCGTTTTGCGGGCTTTGAGGTTGTCACCGCAGCCAACGGCCGTGAGGCCCTTGAGAAGGCTGAGACCGAGTCACCCGATTTGGCCGTACTCGATGTCATGCTGCCCGATATGGACGGCTTCACTGTCACCCGTAAGCTGCGTAGCTCCGGCCGCCTCTTCCCCGTCCTCTTCCTCACCGCTAAGGACGACACCGAAGACAAGGTCACTGGCCTAACCGTAGGCGGCGACGACTACGTCACCAAACCCTTCAGCCTGGACGAGGTTGTGGCCCGCATCCGCGCCGTCCTGCGCCGCACCCAGCCCCACGTTGAAGAAGATTCCCGCCTGCGCGTGGACGACTTGGTGCTGGACGACGATGCCCACGAGGTCTTCCGCGGCGATCGTGAAATCGACCTTTCCCCCACCGAGTTCAAGCTCCTGCGCTACCTGATGCTCAACCCCAACCGTGTGCTCTCTAAGGCCCAGATTCTGGATCACGTATGGGAATACGACTTCAACGGCGATGCCTCCATTGTGGAGTCCTACATCTCCTACCTGCGCCGCAAGATTGATAACGACCAGGACCTACCCCCGCTGATTCATACCAAGCGCGGCGTCGGCTACCTGCTTCGTACCGCTAACAAAAACTAAGGGGTTACGAGTTTGCGCTCTCGTCTCTCTGTGCACCGGCTGGGTTCGCTGTCCTTGCGAACCCAGCTCGTGCTTTTAACATCTATGCTGCTGGCCCTGGCTATCTCTGTGATGTCTCTGGTCGCGATTTCAGCGATTCGAGCCAAGATGATGGATCAGCTCGATGATGAGATTACTGCCAGCTACAGCTACCTGGTCACTGCGGTCTATGCCGACCAGCAGCTGTCACAGACCCAGGGGACTTTCATTCCCTATGAAGCATATTTACTAGATAGCGACGGGAATATCGTGAGGCCGGTGGCAACACTGGCCGATGAGTCGTCCTCCCCCGTCATCTCTGGTCTGACCGCTGATAACGTCAAGCGCTACAACAAGGCTGCGCTGACGGTGCGGTCAGCCAGCGGCCACACTGAATGGCGACTGATCGCCTTCCCGGTTGAGGACACCAACCAGACCCTGGTGATTGCTGCCCCCCTGACCCAGATCAACCAGACGGTAGCTATCGTGGGCGGTCTCACCATGCTCTTTGGTGTAGCCACCCTTCTTGCCTCCATCGCGCTGACCTGGGTAATTGTCACCAGGGCCTTTGAGCCCCTCGCCCGCGTAGAACAGACCGCAGCCCAGATTGCCGCAGGCGACCTCTCCCAGCGTATTGAGAACTACAGCCCCTACAACGAGATTGGCCACCTCACCACCTCTTTGAACACCATGCTCTCGCACATTGAAGAGGCCTTTGACGCCCAAAAGCGGTCAGAGGTGAAGATGAGGCGTTTTGTGGGCGACGCTTCGCACGAGCTTCGCACCCCGCTAGTGTCGATTCGCGGTTATTCTGAGCTCTACCGTATGGGCGGCCTACCCAACGATGAGGCCGTGGCGATGGCTATGGACCGCATTGAGTCAGAGTCTAAGCGCATGGGCCAACTGGTAGAAGACCTCTTGACCCTGGCTCGTCTCGACGAGCGCCGGGTTGCCGAGAATGCCCGGGTAGACCTGCTGAAGCTAGCTACGGACGCCGCTAATGACGCCTTCGCCTCGGCCCCCGACCGCACCATCGAGGTGGTGGGGCTAGAGGGAGCCGAAGCCCTCACCTCCTTGGTCTGGGGCGACGAGCAAAGACTGCGCCAGGTCATCGCCAACCTGATGACCAACGCCCTGCGCTACACCCCGGCGGGCTCCCCGATTGAAATTGCGGTCGGGTCGGTGCCGGGTGTTGACGGCACCTGGACGTCCGTGCTCCAGGTCCGCGACCACGGCCCGGGTATTCACGGTGAGGACGCCGAGCGCGTCTTTGAGCGTTTCTACCGGGCTGACACCTCACGCACCCGTGAGACGGGTGGAACCGGTCTGGGGCTAGCAATCGTCGCTGCGATTGTAGGCCAGCATGACGGCACGGTGCGGGTTGAAGAGACAGAAGGCGGCGGAGCTACCTTCACTATTCGCATTCCCCAGTACAGTGACCATACCGGCCCTATTCCGCTTGCAGCGGGTGAGCAGGCCTAGACCAGGTCTTATTCTGGCGCTCTAGAAGTTTGGTCGGGGCTTTCTTGCCCTCGGCAGCTTGCTGCGCCCCTGGTGCAGAGGCCCTGTGGATAGCCGCTAGAAGCCGTCATAGAGACGTCATCACTGCACCATATTTTTCTTCTAGAGGTGTGCAAAACCCCGCTCTGGCAGCTCGACTGCCGGGGCGGGGTTTTCCACAGGCACTCTTTTGCTTCCGGTTAGAGCTAGCTCCCCCGTAGGCTCAAAGGCATCAGGTAGCCCACCCTATCGGTACCTGATACCCCTTACATACCCCCTGTTCAGAGGAGAGCCCCATGGCCCAGTTCAATGTCGATGCAGACCTCATTGCCAGCAAATCAGCCCAGGCCCGCGCCCAGGTAGAGACCATCGTTTCTGAGGTCAATGCCCTCACCGCCTCACTCCAGGACCTTCAGGGGTCGTGGACGGGCTCGGCGTCCGCTAATTTCCAGGGCGTGCTCGGCCACTGGCGAGCTACCCAGCACCAGGTGGAAGAGTCGATTGCCCAGATCAACGAAGCGCTCTCACGAGCAGGCGTGAACTATTCAGAAACTGAGATGGCGAACGCTGCCATGTTTGTGGGTTAGTCTCTCGTTGTGGTGTCCTGGCGGTAGCGGAGCTTCCAGCTGCCGCCGGTGAGCACCCAGGTGCTTGAGCGGAGCAGGGTTCCTCGTGCCGTAGGTACCTTCGACACCAGTAGAGCAGCATTCTGCCCCAGAGCAACCGAAGAAAGAATCTCAGGTGTTCCTGTTGCCGCACAGGCCCGCTCCCGATAGGCCAGGACGGTTGCCCAATCTGTCACCTGGCCGGTCGGTACGACCCAGGTAAGCTCAGGGTGTATCAGAGCCCCTACAAGCTTTTCTGACCCGTAAATAGAGGGCTTGAGCATCTGCTCTTCGTGAGCCAGGGCCTCGGCTACGGGGTCTAAATCGCTCTCGGAAACCTGCGGTGCCAGACTCTGTTCCGAGCCCCTACTATGTGGCTCAAGGCTTGCACTGTTCGCGGAGCTAAGACCATGCTTAGATTCCAAGCCGGGCCCGGTCTCTACCGGGGTGCCGTCGCGGTAGGCTTGGGCTGCCCGGTTAGCCCGTTCATCAGCGGCCTCGTTCAGAGGGTGGCCGGTATGCCCCTTCACCCACTCAAAGGAGTAGCTCCGACCCTGGATGGCCCGGTCAAGGGCCTGCATCAAATCAACGTTGAGCACAGGCTTACCGTCGCTTTTCTTCCAGCCCTTTTTCTTCCAGCCGGGCATCCACTTGGTGATGGAGTTGATGGTGTACTGGCTATCGCAGATAACATGCAGGTGCTCATCTGCCCGGTCTGCGGTTGCTTCAAAGAGGTCGAGCACTGCCTTCAGTTCACCCATATTATTGGTACCGTGCTCCCAGCCACCGGCTGCCCAGTTGTCCCTATCGATATACCAAGCCCAGCCAGCGGGCCCGGGATTACCCAGGGCAGAGCCGTCGGCGGCAGCGATGATTTTTTCGGTCATAGTCCTCGAACTTTCAGGTTGCAGGCGCCTTTTATTCTACGCGCTGCCTCATCTGGGGCGTCACCGCTAGAATGGTCATCATGGTTCACCCTTCAGCTTCCGCCGGGGCAGCGAGCGCCCAGCTCACCCTTTTTAGTATGCCCGCAGAGACCCTCCGCACGGGTCACGGGGTGAGTTGGCTGGCTTACGTCGGTGTTGAGGAGCAGGTGAAGGCCGCTGAATTCAAGAACCCGGACGAAGCGCTTGCCTTTGCTGCCCAGCACACCCTCATGCGGTGTATGGCGGCGACCCTACTCGGGGTTAAAGCGACGGCGGCCGCAGATATCGCAGTAGACCGCACCTGTCTTTTATGCGACAGTGGACAACCCCACGGCAAGCCACGTATTGAAGGAGTCAACCTCAGCATGGCAAGGGCCCTAGGGCTGGCGGCCGGGGTAACCGGCCCGGCAGGGCTCAGTATAGGGCTCGATCTCATTACTGTGCGCGGTAGCTATTACGATAGCTTCGACCGCATCGCCCTCGCCGACTACGAAAAGCGGGTGGTGGCGTCCTTACCTGCCGCGGAGGCAGCCCTGGCAAGGCACCTGCTCTGGAGTGCCAAAGAAGCGGTACTCAAGGCTACCGGCTACGGCCTGGCATTAGCACCCAGCACCGTTATGCTGGCGTTGCCGCCCCTACCCGCCACGCTGGAAGAAGCCCACGGGCTTACGGCAAGATCCTCGGTACAGCTACCCGGGGAGGCCGAACCCCGCACCTACTGGGTGACCTGGCAGGTCCACGAGGGCACCTACCTACTAGCTATTGCCAGCAATCAGCCCCACACGCTCACCAGCCACAGGGTTACGGCGCCGCTCATGGTGCGCCGGGCGCTAGAGCAAGAAATGCACTAGAGCTATAGGGAGCCCAGATTAAGCCCCAGGGCCCGGGCGAAGGTCCCCAGCTTGGTCGCGGTCTCAGCGTGCTCGTTAGCCGGGGTGGAATCTTTCACAATACCGGCGCCAGCAAAAAGGGTAGCCTCTTGCGGCGCAACCTCAGCACAGCGCAAGACCAGGTACCAGCTCCCCTGCCCGTAGGCGTCCATATAACCCATCAGCCCGCCGAAGAAGCCCCGGTCAAAAGGCTCTAGTTCTTCAACCAGATCCCGGGCCAAGTCTGTAGGTGTGCCGCAAATAGCCGGGGTGGGGTGGATAGCCCGAGCTGCCTGCAGCGACGAGACACCGGGGAGTAGCTGACCGGTGACCGGCGTACTGAGGTGCCAGAGCTGGGGTGTAGAAATAAGTGAAGGTGCAGCGGGCACATCCATCTGCAGGGTAAGAGCCTCTAGCCGCTGGCGGATGTCGTTAACCACCGTTGCGTGTTCAGCCCTGTCTTTAGCAGACCGCATGAGAGCCTCACCGATTTGGGCATCGTCGGTGCTCCCCGGGGCAGCAGTTCGGGCAGCGGAGCCAGCCAGGGGGACAGTTCGAAACGCGCTCCCCTCCGTCTGAAACACCAGCTCGGGCGAGGCGCCCATAAGGTAGTTGCCGTTGGGCAGCTGAGCGCTAAAAACGGTAGCCCGCTGCTGCTGGGCACGCAGGGTATCAAAGAGATGGGGCAGGTTCAGTTCTTGCTCGTACTGCACCCGTAGCAGGCGGGCCAGGACGACTTTATCAAGCTGGCCCCGGTTCATCAGCTCAACGGCATGGGCGACGGCTGCCCGGTACACGTCGCTGTCAATTCCCTCAACCAGGGCAGGAGCCGGCTGTTCCACCGTGTCGTCAGTGGGCAGGGGGATATCTTCTCGCACCCAGCGGTCGGGAACGGCAAGCTGGGCCGGAGTAGCCGGGTCAAAAGGTATCAGCCCCACCACCGCAGAGCCCCGGCACTGGGCCAGGCTCAGGGCGTCTGCCTCAGCCACCGGAGTTAGGGCGCCTTCGGCCCGCACCACGGTAGTGCCTTCAGCCAGCATAAAAGGCGAAGGCAGGGCAGGGAGCTGAGGCATTTTACTTTCTTTCACACTTATTCGGGGGCGCGGAGTTAGGCTTCTTTCACCCTAGTACACAGGCCTGATGAGAGCCTAAAAACAGGGCAGGTTAGCGGCGGCGCTTAAGCAGCATAATCGTCTCATAGTGGCTACTGTGCGGGAACATGTCCATCACTTTCCCCTGCATGGGCTCCATCGACGGCATGCTTTTGAGGTCTTTGACGAGAGAACGCAGATTGCAGCTTGAATAGATGACCTGGTCGATACCGCTGTTCTCGATCCAGCGAGAAAGCTGCAGCCCCAGGCCCCGGCGGGGCGGGTTCACAATCAGCATCTCGGGTACCTGGCCGCTACTGGTGGCGTAGTCGGGGGCGTCCTGGGCAATGAACTGTAGACCCGTTAGACCGCGTTCAGCGACGGTGCGCTGGGCAGAGGCAATGGCTTCACTACTAATTTCAATACCGGTCACGGTAGCCCTCGGCGGCATGACCGCTGCAGCGTGCAGGGCGAAGCCCCCTACCCCGCAGTAAAGGTCCCAGAGGCTGCCCGGTGCTGCTTCGCTGATCCAGGCCTGGGCCTGACGGTACAGGGCAGCTGCGATGGGGGTGTTGGTCTGGAAGAAGCTCTGGGGGCGCAGGTGCAGGGTCATATCGTTGACCTGCATGGGCAGGGTGGTGCGCTCGGTCAGAATAATCTCTTCGTCTCCCTCGACCAGGGCAACGTGTTCGCGCAGCAGGTTGACGCTCACCACCGCAAGCTGGGGTAGCTGTTCGTGGAGCCAGGGCAGTTCCCGTTTGAGCGCAACAATGAGTTTTTTGGAACGCAGAACAAAGCGGACCATCAGTTCGCCGCTATTTGAAGCGGTCACCAGAATGTTTTTCAGTTCCCCTTTGCGCTTCTGGACGCTGTAGGGGGTAAGGTCAGCCCGTCGAATAAGGTCAGCAAGGACGGGTATGGCCCGGCTAATTGCGGGCAGGTAAAGCTGGCAGTCGGTGAGGTCAATGCCCTGCCCCTGCCTATCGAGGATACCGAGGGTGGGCTGCTGGGAGGTTCCGCCTATAACCAGCTTGGCCTTGTTACGGAAGGCTTGGTCTGCGCTTGCTACGGGTGGGAGCCAGCTGAGGCTGCCCCAGGGTTCGAGCAGGGTCTGGGCGTCATGCTGTTTACCCGCTAGCTGGTCGGCATAGGGGGTTTCAAGCAGGGAGCATGAGCGGCAGAGGCCGGCATCGAAGTAGTGGCAACGCATAGCTTCACTATTTTACAGCCCCGGCCACCGGGTGAACTAGCCCCCGAAAGTTGGACTGGTTTAATCCTAGACCGTCAGGGCTGCCAAAGCCTGGCTCCGATACCCCATCGGAGCCAGGCCCTTTAATCGCTCCTGAAGCCTACCGTTGTTATACCAATAGATATAGTCATCAACCGCCTGAC
>NZ_SPQC01000040.1 GCF_004569295.1 Rothia nasimurium | reverse complement strand
GCGTCTTGGGTTGCTTGGTGGAATGCTGGTCGGTTGCATCAGGGTCTTGGTTATCGGACTCCGCAGGAGGTGGTTGATGGTGCTTTAGTGGTCTTATAATTGTCGGAACTAAAGCCAGTACATATCATGAGCGTTAAATCTCCACAAATAACCTCAAACCAAACCAGAAAAGACCCTTGCCCCACCAGCGCACAACCAGACTAACAGCTACGCAATTCACCACACTACTACAAACCCTGAACAACCACCTCACCTGAGGAAAACCAGGAAACAGACCACCAGCCCTCACCCTATCCCAGGCACTCAAAGCTACTTTGCTCTACCACCGGCACAACCTCACCGAAGAACCCCTCGCAGCCCTCTACAACGTATCCCAACCGACAGTTTCAAGAACCATCAACCGGATCAAGACGGCACTGGATAAAATCCTCAAACCACTCACCCAACCCTTAGAAAAAGCACTCAAAGCACCAGGATCACTGGTCATCGACGGGACACTAATACCGGTCTGGAACTGGCGCTCACTAGGTAAAACCAACTTCTCTGGTAAGCACAAGCGGGCCGGGTGCAATCACCAGGTTACCTGCACCATCGACGGCAAGCTCCTGGTCATCACTGACCCGCTACCTGGTGCTTGGCACGATGCTTATGCTTTCACAAAGCATGGTTTAGATAGGTACTTGGATGAGACAACCTTAGCTGATAAAGGCTAGGTAGGTTTGGGGCTACTGACACCAACTAAGCGTAAACCTGGGGTGAAGACATCGAAGGCTGTTAAGGACAATAATCGTGTGATGAACAGGGTGCCAGGTGTGGTGGAACGTGTCATCGCGCAGATTAAGACCTAGCGTGTTTTGCATTCGGGTTTCTGGCGTCTTTTGGGTTCTTATGGGTGGGTGTTTTTGGTGGTGTGTGGGTTGGTGTTTTATGTGGCCGGGAGGACTTTTGAATAACCCTCAAAAGCCTCTCCCCCAGGTCCGCATCCACCACCAGATCGGTGATGGCACCGGTGGCGAGGGCGGCGCGCAGGGCAACAGCGCGGTGGCGGCCGGCAGCCGCGCACACGCGTCGTCCTATCTTCACCAGCTCTGCAGGGGTGGGGCCCGTCGCCCGCTGGTTCAGGGCAAGATCAGCCCAGGTGCCATCCTCCCGCAGCAGAACCGTGCACATATCCCCCACAATGCCCTGCTCCTGCAGCTCCCGCATCTGCTCAGCATTGAAATAGCCACCGCTATAGACATGCGACTTAAGCTCACCACCAAAAGCACCCACCCCAAATAGGGCCACATCTGCGCTGCGCTGCACCGCCAACACACCGCGAATCGACCGCTCCCGCCACATAGCCGCCTTCGTATCGGCAAAATCAAAGAAGGCAGGCACCGGGAAATGCACCATCTGCGCCCCATAGGCAGATGACACCTGCCCAAGAATCGCACCCGAATACGGGATACCCGTCTGCACGGCATTGCCCGCCCCGTTCAGCTGAACTACCGTCACCCCGGTCAGAGGCCGCTTGGGCAGAAACTGGGCTACCTCGGTCACGGTGGAACCCCAGGCAACTCCCAGGGTCGTTCCCGGAACAATCAGAGAATCCAAGAGGTTCGCTGTGGCTATTGCCACTCGCCTCATACGATCCTGCTCCGTGGCATGGTCAGGGGCCCGAACCACGGTAGCCCGCACCCGATAAAGGTCGGCAAGCCGCTTTTCCAGGGGATCAGATCTATAGGCCTTCTCGTTGATCTGGATGGTCACAACCCCGGTTTCACGTGCCGTTTTAAGCAGGCGTGATACCGTAGGCCGCGACACCCCCAGCCGGCTAGCAATGGCCGCCATGGTCTGGTGTTCCCGGTAGTAAAGATGGGCTGCCTCCACCACCTGATTCTGACTTTTGTTCATCATCTCTCAATATTAGATGAAATTTTGTTCACACGGCTGGCCTAATCTGCACCGGGTAGTTGAAATAGTTACCAAGACATTAACCAGGCAACCCGTCGCAAGGAAGATCCCCATGACTGCCACCTTCACCACCCAGTCCCACCTCACCGCAGAAACCCGCACCCAGGCCCTAGCCGCCATGACCGATAAAGCGGGCGTAGACGTCCTCATCATCGGCGGCGGTGTGACCGGCGCAGGCATCGCCCTGGACGCCGCAACCCGCGGCCTACGCACCGCCATTGTTGAGGCAGGCGACTGGGCTGCAGGCACCAGCGCCTGGTCCTCCAAGCTCGTGCACGGCGGCCTGCGCTACCTCTACAACCTCGACTTCAAGCTGGTTGCCGAAGCCCTCAAGGAACGCGGCCTGCTGCTCGAACGCACCGCTCCCCACCTGGTCAAGGCCCAGCCCTTCCTCTGGCCTCTCAAGATGCCCGTGATTGAGCGCGCCTACTCCGCCGTGGGCATCGGTATGTACGACACCATGGCCTTCGCCGGTGCCGGCGGCCACCGCACTGTGCCCGCCCAGCGCCACTTCACCAAGGAAGGCACCAAGAAGGTCTTCCCCGGCATCAAGGATTCAGCCTTCACCGGCGCCATTCAGTTCTACGATGCCCGCGTGGACGACGCCCGCCTAGTCATCGACCTCATCCGCACTGCCGCTGGGTACGGCGCCCTGGCAGCCTCCCGCACCCAGGTCACCGCTATTAACAAGGACGCCGCCGGGCGAGTCACCGGCGCCCAGATTGTTGACCTTGAAACCGGCGACGAGAAGACTGTCAAGGCCGCCCACATCATCAACGCAACCGGCGTGTGGACCGAAGAATCAGAGTCCATGGCAACCAAGGATCAGGGCCTGAAGGTGCTGGCTTCTAAGGGTGTGCACATCACCGTGCCCCGCGACCGTATCAAGGCAACCAGCGGTATCTTTACCAAAACCGAAAAGTCCGTACTCTTCATCATCCCTTGGCAACGCTACTGGATCATCGGCACCACCGACACCCCCTACACCGAGGACCGCGAGCGCCCCGTCGCCACCAAGGCTGACATTCGCTACGTGCTCGACCAGGCCAACAAGCTGATTGCCGATGAGCTGACCGAGGCAGATATCATTAGCTCTTACGCTGGTCTGCGCCCCCTGCTGCAGCCGGTGGCTAAGAAGGGTGAGAATGCCGCATCGACCAAGGTGTCGCGTGAGCACACCGTCATGGAAATTGCCCCGGGTATGAGCGCTATTGCCGGTGGTAAGCTGACCACCTACCGCGTGATGGCTGAGGACGCCGTGGACTTTGCCCTGGGCGACCGCGCTAAGACCCTGCCCTCTGTCACCGAGAACATCAAGCTGGTCGGTGCTGAAGGCTATGAAGCTTTGGCTGCCCGCACCGATGCGCTGGCCGCTGAGAACAGCTGGGATGCTGCCCGCGTGGAGCACCTGCTGGAGCGCTACGGCGCTGAGCTGGCCGATATTATCGCCCTCATCAAAGAAGACCCTGCCCTGGGTACTCCCCTGGCGCAGGCACCCCAGTTCCTGCGGGCCGATGTGACCATGGCCGTGCGTGCTGAAGGTGCCCTGCACCTTGAGGACGTGCTGGTGCGCCGCGTCCGCCTGGATCTTGAGGCTACCGACCGCGGCCTGTCCGCTGCCGACGAGATTCTTGAGATTATGGCCGCTGAACTTGGCTGGGACGAGGCCACCGTGGCCCGCGAAAAAGCGATTTACGCCGAGCGGGTTGAGGCTATCGCTGCAGCTGAAACCCACACCGAGGACGCGGACGCCGCGGCTGAGGTTCTCGGGGCAGCCCACGTGGCTCCCCGACGTCCTGTCACTACTCTCCACTAAAACATCATTAATCACTAACAACCGCCGGGTGCCCGTTTCGGGCACCCGGCCCGCACAGAAAATACGAGGTCAACGATGAGCTCACTACTGGCAGCTGGCGCTGAAGCTAGCATCCAGGCAAGCGCCCTTATCTCAGCAGACGGCAATGCGACCCTGCTTGGCGCTTTTGTTTCTGAAGTTATCGGTACCGGCATTCTGATTCTGCTGGGTGCGGGCGTGTGTGCCGCAGTTACCCTGCCCAAGTCAGCGGCTAAGAACACCGACTGGCTGACCATCGCCTTTGGTTGGGGTTTTGCGGTTTTCGCGGCCGTTTATATGTCTGCCCCTTCAGGTGCTCACCTCAACCCCGCTGTTACCCTGGGCCTGCTGATTGCCGGTGGTGACTTTGCCCCCGGTATCGCCCCCACCGTTGGTCATTTCTTTGTCTACGGAGCAGCCCAGATGATCGGTGCCTTCCTGGGCGCCTGGGGTGCCTACCTGGTGTACAAGAAGCACTTTGACGAGGCTGAGCCCGGAACCACCAAGGGCATCTTCTCCACCGGCCCCGCCATTCGCTCCTACGGCTGGAACACCCTGACCGAGGCCTTCGGTACCTTCGTTCTGGTGGGCTTTGTGCTGGCCTCCGGCAGCACCCCCTCAGGCCTGGGCCCCCTGGCTGTAGCCTTCATCGTTGTCGCTATCGGCCTCTCCCTGGGCACCCCCACCGGTTACGCCATCAACCCCGCCCGCGACCTCGGCCCCCGCATCGCCCACGCCCTCATGCCCATCAAGGGCAAGGGCTCCTCTGACTGGGCCTACGCCTGGGTTCCCGTTGTAGGCCCCCTCATCGGTGCCTCCGCAGCCGCAATCCTCGTCCCCGCCCTGCTGGGCTAAGCCGGCCACCGGCGTCCGCGCCCTAAACTAAAGACAACCCCTTACCGCGCCAAGGACGGCGCGCACACGAAAAGAGAAAAACCATGTCACAGCTCCCCGAGCGTAAGAAGTACGTCCTCTCCATCGACCAGGGCACCACCAGCTCCCGCGCCATCCTCTTCACCAAGTCCGGTGAAATCAAGAGCGTCGGCCAGCACGAACACGAGCAGATCTTCCCCAAGGCCGGCTGGGTTGAGCACGACCCCATGGAAATCTGGGAAAATGTGCGTAAGTCCGTGGGTGAAGCCCTGACCAGGGCAGAAGTCAACCACCACGAAATCGCAGCCGTCGGCATCACCAACCAGCGTGAAACCGCCATCGTCTGGGACAAGAACACCGGTAAACCCGTCTACAATGCCATCGTCTGGCAGGACACCCGCACCCAGAAAATCTGTGACGAGCTCGGCGGCGAAGAAGGCCCCGGCAAGTACCACGATATCGTCGGCCTCAACCTGGCTACCTACTTCTCAGGCCCCAAGGTCAAGTGGATCCTCGACAACGTTGAAGGTGCCCGCGAGAAGGCAGAAGCAGGCGACCTGCTCTTCGGTAACACCGACACCTGGGTCCTCTGGAATTTGACCGGCGGTGTAGAGGGCGGCGTGCACGTCACCGACGTGACCAACGCTTCTCGCACTCTGCTGATGAACATCAAGACCCTGGAATGGGATGAATCCATCGCCGCCGACATGGGTATTCCCATGAGCATGCTGCCCGAAATCAAGTCCTCCTCCGAAATCTACGGCTACGGCCGCTCCAAGGGTCTACTCAACGGCACCCCCATCTCAGGTATTCTGGGCGACCAGCAGGCAGCCACCTTCGGCCAGGCCTGCTTCGAAAAGGGCATGGCCAAGAACACCTACGGCACCGGTAACTTCATGCTCATGAACACCGGTAACGAGCCCGTCATCTCAGAAAACGGCCTGCTCACCACCGTGGCATACAAGCTGGGCGACGCCGACCCCGTCTACGCCCTCGAAGGTTCCGTTGCGGTCTCCGGCTCCCTGATTCAGTGGCTGCGCGACAACCTCAAAATGATCGACAACGCCGCCGAGTCAGAAGAACTGGCTACCAGCGTTGAGAACTCCGGCGGCGCCTACGTCGTCCCAGCCTTCTCCGGCCTCTTCGCTCCCCACTGGAAGTCAGATGCCCGCGGCGTCATCGTTGGCCTGACCCGCTACGTCAACCGCGCCCACATCGTCCGCGCAGCCCTTGAGGCAACCGCCTTCCAGACCCGCGAAGTGCTGGATGCTATGAACGCCGACGCCGAGGCAGCCGGCACCAAGGTTTCCCTGGAAGAACTGCGCGTTGACGGCGGTATGACCGCCAACGAGTTCCTCATGCAGTTCCAGGCTGACCTGCTGGGCGTACCCGTCATCCGCCCCAAGGTCATTGAAACCACTGCCCTGGGCGCCGCCTACGCCGCCGGTATCGCCGTTGGCTTCTGGGACGGCGAGCAGGACGTCATCGACAACTGGTCCGAAGACAAGCGCTGGGAACCCCAGATGGACAAGGACGAGGTCGAGCGCCAGTACCGCCTGTGGAAGAAGGCTGTCTCTAAGACCCTGGACTGGGTCGATGAGGACGTCGAACAGGACTAAGCACCGGCTAAGTCGCAATTTAGCGCTAGGCTGGTTGTCTTGAGCTGAAACAATAGCCCTGCATCGTCACCTACCGGTGAGGTGCAGGGCTATTTGTATGCCGCCGAACTAGACTACTTACATGACCTACCACACCTATACCCTTACCCCGCTGGGTGAAATGATTTTGGCCTCCGACGGGCAGGCCCTCACCTGTGCCTGGTTTACCGGCCAGGCCCACTTCCCCAAGCAGGAGGAGCTGGGGCACCGCATTGAGGTGAGCGACTGTGAGGTGCTGACCGACGCCCAGGCCCAGCTGCTGGAATACTTTGCCGGGAAACGGACCGTTTTTGAGCTACCGATTGCTCCTGACGGCACCGATTTTCAGCTGGCGGTGTGGGCGGCCCTGCGCGAGATTCCCTACGGCTACACCACCACTTACGGAGCTATTTCCAAGATTGTGGGGCCGGGTGCCCCGGCTCAGGCAGTTGGCCAGGCTGTGGGCCGTAATAAGGTTTCCATTTTTATCCCCTGCCACCGGGTAGTAGCCTCAGATGGCAAGCTCACCGGCTACGCGGGCGGGCTGGAACGTAAAGAGTTTCTGCTGGACCTCGAAGAGCCCAGCGCAGAAGTTGAAGGGCGGCTCTTCTAATGACCGATACCCGGGTAGGTACCGACGGGCTAGTGCGCCCTGTCTGGGCCGCTAGCGGTGGTGATATGCAGGCCTACTACGACAATGAGTGGGGCGTGCCCGTCACCGACGAGCAGGGCGTCTTTGAGCGCCTCTGTCTCGAAGGTTTTCAGGCTGGACTCTCCTGGCGCACCATCTTGACCAAGCGCGAGGCCTTCCGCGAACTCTTTGAGGGCTTTGAGGTTGAGAAGGTCGCGGCTTTCACCGAGGACGACGTGGAGCGGCTAGCGGCGGACGCCCGCATTATTCGCCACCGCGGCAAGATTCGCGCAGCTATCGGCAACGCTCAGGCAACAATCGCTCTGCGGTCGGTCGGCCAGGTGACGGCTCCCGGTGGAGCCGCCATCGACCTAGCGGCGCGGACGCTTGCGGCAGGCCAGCAGGTTGAGGCAGGTTTACCCGCCCTCATCTGGTCTTTCATGCCCGAGCGCACCCCGACCCCGGCCGTCCTCTCTGATATTCCCACTCAGGATGAGAACTCCCTGCTACTCTCTAAAACCTTGAAGAAGCTGGGCTTTAAGTTCATCGGGCCCACCAGCGCCTACGCCATGATGGAAGCCATCGGCGTGCTCGATACTCACCTGGTGACCTCCCACCGCCGCGGCATCTCAGGCTTGTGGAACGAGGACGGCACGCGGCGAAACTGAAATTCCGTATGCGGAGAACCAGATTCAATGTCCAAGCAAGATTCTAGAACATCAGTTGTAGGGACCCATGAATCGTGAACCGTTCAGATGCATCATGTGAGTTGGCTCTTCAGCAATCCAGGCTTCGGTCTCCCACGCCAAATCAGCAATAAACCTCCGAAGCGTTGCGCGGTCTGGGAAACAAGAAACATATACCAGCCCCGCAGAAGTCTGTGAAAATAGAGATTCGAGCTCTGAATAACGCCAATGGTCGACAGGGCGGTGCGTTGAGCATGTCTTCGAAGGTGGTCATACCTGCTCCTTAGCCGTTGGTCGTGTTTTACCCCTATTTTACGAGGGGAAGTCAATGTGTTACCGACAGCAGGCACCTTCCCAACTGTGGGTAATAATGTTACCTAAGCTATTTGGCTAGTAAATATGGTGATGGAAAGGGCCTAGCGGCAAAATCCTATAGATAATCTGGCTTCTTCGGGGATACCCAGGGTTGAGAAGATGCAGCTTCGCAGGGTGGGGTCAGGAACATTAACTTCGAAGGTTTCTTCATCGGGATCAATCAGGGGCGGACGGTAGAAGGGATCCTCGTAGCGGTCGGGAAATAGCTTCCAGAAGATAGGGAGAGGACGCTCAGGCGCCTGGGGGTCGCCGGTATAGATTTCGAAGGTGGCAACAAAAGGTGCATGTCGCCGGAGTAGAAGCCGACGATGCGCTCTGAAGCTGGGTAATCACCGGGGCGTGCGAGTAGACCAGCAGAGTATTGCCGCGAATTTCCCAGGCTAAATCGGGTAGGTCTGCGATGGCTTCTTGGGTTGCGCTTGCGGGGCCTGTGCCTGCCATGGTGTTAGCGGTTGAGGCATCGACAAGAAGTTGTTTTGTGGCGAAATCAATGGTCAGGTTTTTGAAATGTACATCGAGGTAGCCGTCGTATTTGCTCCAGTGCACGTGGCCGGTGAAATGGAGTTTGCCGGGGTTCTCGGGGTCAAAGGTTTGGCCGGGTTTTGCTTGCCATTCGATGTCTTTAGTACCGGCTACTAGACCTGCACCGTCGAGGAAGTTTTCTGAGCTAGCCCCCCCAGATAGCTCCGCCAGCTATTGACGTAGTTCCAGTTGGCGCTACCTGTTACCAGGCGGGTTTCTTCCGAGGCTGGCAGGCTATCAGCGCTAGCAAGGGTGGCGGGTAGGTCAGTAGCAGTGGGTCTGGCGCTGGCGGTAGGAGCTGTGGCTCCGCCCATGATGAGCGCCGTAGTGAGAGCGGTTGTAGCGAGTAGTGGCTTCACGTCAGTCGTCCTTGATGAGCTGGTGTGTATGGAAAGCACCGACAGCCCATTATATATTACTTAGTGCTACCTTATAAAAAAGTTTGGGTGCCTAAATATAATAATAAGGTAGACCAAAACAAGACAAGGCTAACAGGTCAATTAAGTTATATTTTTATAACCTATTTGTAGTGAGTCGCTGGCGCTTCACCTCCACAGGCATCTGTTCACATCCCTGTGCGAAGATAGGAGCTATGACTTCCACTTTCCCTCCCGCCTCAGCTCCCACCGCCTGCGTCTGGATTAACGGTGATGCCGCCGAGGCTGCCACCTACTATGCACGAACCCTGCCGCTGACTGCGTCCGCCCCGGCTCCCGGTGTGGGAACCCTCAGCATCGACGGCACCGATCTGCTCCTGCTGGGAGCAGACGCCACCTACTCCCCTAACCCGTCCATTTCGGGTTTCCTGCGGTTTAGCCCCGAACGCTTCGGCAGCCTAGAGCAGGCTGAGCAAGCCCTACGCCACACCTATACCGCCATCGGTGAGGGCGGGGAGCTCATGCCCCTGCAGGCCTATCCCTTCGCACCGCTTTTTGTCTGGGTGCGCGACCGCTACGGCTTCACCTGGCAGCTCTTCCTTGAAGAAAATCCCAGCGACCTGCCTTTCTTCACGCCCTGCTTCATGTTTGGCAATGTAGCCCACGGCAAGTGCGAAGAGGCAACCAACACCTGGATGTCGCTACTCGGCGGCGAGCGTCTAAGCCTGACCCGCCATGGTGAAGGCTCCTATCTCGAACCCGAGGCGGTGCAGATGACCACCTTTACGATGGGCGGTGGAACCTTCACCGCTATCGATGCGGGCGCCTTCCATGACTTCACCTTTGATCCGGGTGTTTCTATGACCCTGTTCTACAAGGATCAGGCGGGGATTGATGGGGCTTGGTCGGTGCTTTCGCAGGTTGCGGACGCCGAGCGCTGCGGCTGGTGCGTTGATGCCTACGGGGTCTCGTGGCAGGTTCTCCCTCAGAACATCGGCCAGCTCATGGCAGATACGGACGCCCGCTCCAAGCTGCTGAGCATGGGCAAGATTGATTTGAGTCAGCTCCCCTAGGCCTATGTACCCCTCGATGCAGTTGCCGAGCACCATGCCGGGTTTGCCTACGGGGTCGGGGCCGCCCAGATTTACCAGGAGTTCTACAGCAACAGCGAGCTGCGTACCAACTGGTTCTTGGCCACCACCCAGCGGCTGCAGCTACTCAGGCTGGTTGCGGCGTCCGCCCGCTTTGCCGGGCTCAAGTTCTACCGCTTTGAGGCACGTCAGGATGACGCGGAGCAGGTTCAGTTTGCGGCTCTCACCCTGGTGCTCCCCGGGGTACTCAAACAGGTCATCTTTCGCGGAACCGACGATACGCTTACCGGTTGGAAAGAGGATTTTCATCTAGCTGCCCGGCAGCAGATTCCGGCCCAGGCGCTTGCGGTTGACTACCTCTCGCGTGCCCTGGCCCGGGCACCGAAGACGCCCCTGTATGTCACAGGCCATTCTAAGGGCGGGCACCTGGCAGTACACGCGGCCAGTATGCAGAGCGAGAAAGCCCAGGATCGTATTGACGAGCTGATTACCTTTGACTCCCCCCGGCTTTGTGCCTGACTTTCTCGACCACCCCGGCTACCGGCGCACCCTGGATAAAACGGTGGAGTACATCCCGGTCGACAGCATCGTGGGCCGCCTGATGTTCAAGCAGGGGAGCCCGCAGGTGGTGGCCAGCAGCTTCTTCGGCTTGGTTCAGCATTCCATTTTTAACTGGCATGCTGATGCTCGGGGGCACTTCATGCTGACTGAGCACCCCACGCCCGCCAGCGACCGGGTTGAGGCGGTCACCCGGGCCTGGCTAGCGCGCCACTCTCCCGAAGAGGTGCAGCAGGTGGTAGATATTTGTTTTGGCCTAGCTATGGATGAGGGCTACACCAGCCTGTTAGCTATTGGCCAGAATATTGTTCCCTTCATCCAGCTCATGCGTGCCAAAGCCCAGGGGCTTGACCTCGAAACCTACCAGCTGGTTCAAGATGCCCTCGATGATTTCTTGGTCTTGTGGCGCCAGACCCGCAGTGAGCAGCGAAAGACGAGCGGGGGCGTCCTTAAAATAGCTAGGCCCCGAGTCCTTCCCCTTCTGTGGATGGGAAGCCGGGACCTAGCTGATGCGTTCTCTACCGAGCGGGGCGGACGCCTGCCCTAGCTGACGGTGACACGCACGCCGGTCTTGGGGCGGGTCAGCAGCTGGGTCATGCTGAAGGTGGTGTCTTCGGCGTCTTCAGAGATGGTGACGTTATCTGCTGAGAGCGCTGCGATGGTGGAAGACAGCGCAGCCACCGCGATTTTCTCACCGGGGCAGCGGTGGCCGGTCAACACATCGCCGCCGCCCTGGGGGATGAAGCCCTTGATAGCTTCGTAGTCGGGCTGGTCGAGGAAGCGCTGGGGGTCGAAGCTGGTGGTGTTCTTCCAGAGCTGGGGTGAGGTGTTGGTGCCCAGAACGTCCAGCAGGACGCGCTGACCCTTCTGAATCGGGCAGCCCGAAAGTTCGGTATCTTCCTTGACCATGGCGGGGAGCATGGGAACGAAGGGGTACTTGCGGCGGGTTTCCTGGGCAAAGGCAACGGCTTCGGGAATGTTGACCAGGCGGCCGTCGGCATCCTCCGCTGCTTTCTTGACCTTAGCGGCCCACTCGGGGTTCTCAATCATAGCGACGGCTGCGAAAGCGGCGAAGCGGGAGACAGCTACGGTGGGGCGGGTAAGGTTCTGCAACTCAATACCGGCCAGCTTGGCAGTAACCAGCTCGCCCTTTTCGTCGCGCAGGTCAGCCATGTGGCGCACAACCGAGTCGGGTTCGACGGTCAGTTCGCCAGAGCGGACCTTTTCGATGAGCTCTTCGGCCCAGGCATCCAGCTTCTTGCGGTCAATCCAGGAAAGTACGTTCTGCTTAAGCTCACCGAAGGTGTCGAGTAAGTGGCTCATCTGGGTGGCGCGCTTGTTGAGCTCGCGGTCGGACGCGGGCGCCCCGGCCCAGCGGAAGGCGGCGCGGCCGTAGGCTACAGCAATATCGTCGTAGATGTTACCCGGGGTGGTCTTCCAGCGTTCAATAAGGGCCTTCATTTCTTCTTCAACGAAGCCCTTGAAAGCTTCAACGCGCTCGTCGGCGTAGGCCATTTCAGCCATCTTGGCCTTACGAACCTTGTGGGCTTCACCGTCGAGGGTGTGAACGGCGCCTTCACCGAAGAGGGGGCCCTGGATTACTGCGGGCATGGCACCGCCGCGGCTAATCTTGGACTCGTCGTAGAAGAAATCCACGGCTTCTTCGCCGCGAATCAGGGTTGCGGTACCGCCCAGGGCGGAGAAGATGACGGGGCAGTGCGACTCTGCGGAGACCCCGGCCTTGCGGCGCTGGTGCGACATAAAGAGGTAGCCCTGCTTGATGAAGCTGGGCAGCTGGTCATTCAATAGGTTTTTTACGGGTGTGATGCTCATACCAACAGTTTACTTTCTTTCAGCGGGTATTTAGACCAGCTGGTCAGGCGAGTTTGCCTTCACTTTGCTGGAGCAAGAAAAGGACGCCCGCCCCAGCTCCCCTGCCCGGTGGCAGGGTGGTGGGGCGGGCGTCCTGATATATCAGCGCCGAGTGCTGTCGCCAGCCTTAGGCGGGCATGATCAGCGAGAGTACGTAGACCCAGACACAGAGGATAACCAGCAGGGCCAGCGAGTACTTGATGGCTGCGTTGGTGATCTTTGATTCCTGGCCAGACATGTTCACCGATGCCGCCGCAATCGCGATGGACTGGGGTGAAACGACCTTTGCCATCACGCCACCGGCGGTGTTAGCTGCAACCAGCAGGCCGGAGTTGGCACCAATCTGGCTTGCGGTGGTGGCCTGCAGGCCGGCGAAGAGGGTGTTGTTGTTGACCACGGAGCCGGTGACGAAGACGCCAATCCAGCCGATGATGGGAGAGAAGAGCGGGAAGATGGAGCCGACAGCCGCCAGGGCCAGGGCCAGGGCGGACGACATACCACCGAAGTTCATCACGTTAGCAACAGCCATGACCAGGCAGATGAGCAGAATGGGCTGCCAGAGCTGCTTCCAGGCGCTGCCGAGTTCTTCGAAGGCGGCCTTCCAACTGATGTTGGAGATAGCGATGGTGATCAGGGCGGCGAAGAGGATAGCGGTGCCGGATGCGCCGAAGAGGGTCCAGTTCCAGACTGCCTTCATGGCGGTTTCTTCTGCCACGATGGGGGCGACCTGGGAAATCTGGCCGTGCAGGGCGGGCATCTGGACGGGGATGGTGGTCCAGTTCAGGGCACCCGCTGCGCTGGTTTCGGTCTCAGCCTTAACCAGGGCCTTGATGAGCGGGGTCGACCAGAGCAGAATCATGATGGACAGGATGATGAAGGGGCTCCAGGCCTTGACAACACCGGAGAAGGTGAAGCCGCTGGGGCTCTTCTCAAGTTCTTCGAGGGAGGGGGCGCCAGGTTCGCGGTAGATGTGGGCGGGCTGCCACTTCATCATGGTGACGGCCAGCAGGATCAGACCAAGCAGGTAGGGGACGATGTCTACCAGTTCGGGGCCGATGGCCAGCAGGACGCCTGCCTGGGCAGCGGAAACGATAACACCCAGGCCCAGAGCAACCAGGCCGGTTTCTCTGAGGCCGCGGACGCCGTCCAGCATCATGACCAGCAGGACGGGGATGAAGATGGTGATAATCTGCAGGACCCAGACCATCATGGAGTTCAGCTCAGCCTGGGGTACGCCTGAGACAGTGGAGCCGGTGAGGACGGGGATGCCGATAGCGCCGTAGGCACCGGAGGCAACGTTGGAGACCAGGGCCAGAAGACAGGCCTTGACGGGTTCGAAACCGAGGTTTACCAGCAGGGCGGCACAGATAGCAATCGGAATACCGAAGCCCGCAGCACCTTCGAGGAAGCCGCCGAAACAGAATGCAATCAGAAGAACCTGGATGCGCTGGTCAGCGGAAATCGCCGAGACCGAACCGCGAATCACTTCGAAGTTACCGGCTCGGACGGTGATGCGGTAGAGCCAGACGGCCATGAGCACGATCCAGCCGATAGGCCACATGCCCGAGAGGAAGCCGTAACCGATGGCTGAGAGGGAGGAGGCAAAGGGCATGCCGAAGACAAGGACGGCCAGTGCCACGGCCGAGGCCAGGGAGACGAGGGCTGCGTGCAGGCCCTTCATTTTCAGGACGGTGAGCCCCAGGAGGAAGACGAGGATCGGCACTGCCGCCACGAGGGCTGAGAGCGCCTGGTTGTTCAGTGGGTCGTAGACCTGCTGCCACATGAGTATGGGTTCCTTCGCTGCGGAGGTGTGTTCCGCGATTGGTTTTGTGTGCTGTTTGCACTTTTCTACCTCCGAAATTACCACCAATTCACACACAAAACTTACGAAAAACAACCCTGCGCGAGGGTATCTGTAAAGGTCAAAAATGACCTAAGTGGGCCTGTCTAAGACGCATGCCCACATCGGAGGGTATATTTTTGCATCAGACCTAGTCAAAAGCCTTTTATCCCTCCACTCAACATGTGTTACCCCACTTAAAAACACCCCCACCCTAACACCGTGGACTTCCTTACACCGGCAACAGTTTCCACCCCAATAACCACACCGCTTAAGTAAAACCCACAGACCCACACATACCTACCGACGAAGTAGCAAAAATTAACCGTCCCGCTACTTAACTTTTGAATCACGGCTTTAAATTTTGTACAGGCAAGACCCTAGAATGGTGTGAGGTGGCTCCATGAGTCACATCACCGCACATCTACTGTTACCATTCCCCAAGGATTCTCATGCCTGATTTCCGACGCCTATCACACCGCCGTTCGGCGCTTGCCCTTCTCGCTTCTACCGCCACGCTGACTCCCCTACTCACTGCCCTATCAGCCCAGGCTGCCGAGCTCACCCCAATTGCTACCATCCAGGGCACCGGAGCTACCAGCCCGCTCGCCGGTCAAAGCGTCACTACCCGCGGTGTTGTCACAGCCGTCTATGCCGAGGGCGGCCTACGCGGCTACTTTATTCAGACCGAGGGAACAGGTGCAGAGAACCGCACTCCGGGTGCTTCTGACGGTATCTTCGTCTACTCCCCCTCCACCGTGGCGCAGGTTTCTCAGGGTGACCTCGTTGAAGTAACCGGCGCAGTTTCTGAATATAACGGGCAAACCCAGATTACGGTGTCCCGCTCGGCTGACCTCACCGTCCTTGCTGTCCCCTTTACCCCGGTTACCCCGGTGACCGGCCAGCTACCTGAGGGTGAAGAGGCCCGTGAAGCCCTCGAAGGTATGCTCCTACAGCCCACCGGCGATATCACTGTCACCGACAACTACAACACCAACCGCTACGGTGAGGTTGGCCTTGTCAATGGCACCCAGGCTCTACGCACCGCAACCGACATCGTAGCCCCCGGCGCCGCAGCCCTCGCCTACGAAGTAGATAGTGCGGCTAAGGTTCTTCTGCTTGATGACGGCGCAACCGTTGATTACAGCCGCGCAGGCACCGGTACCCCGTTACCCTATGTCTCCACCAGCAACCCGCTGCGCGTCGGAGCTGCCGTCAGCTTCAACAACCCGGTTGTCCTGGGCTACTCTTTCAACGCCTGGCGTCTGCAGCCCACTGCTCCGGTCAACGGCGCAACTGACCCCGCTGCGCTGCCGGCGTCCTGGTCCAACACCCGCACAGCGGCCCCTGAGGTAGCAAGCGAGCACAGCATCTCTAGCTTCAACGTCCTCAACTACTTCACCACCGTGGGCGACACCATCGCAGGCTGCAAGTTCTACACCGACCGCGAGAAAAACCCCATCACCGTCAGCGGTAGCTGCGCGGTACGAGGAGCTGCAACCCTAGCTAGCTTCGAACGCCAGCAGTCGAAGATCGTTCAGGCTATCAACAAGATCGATACTTCTGTACTCTCCCTGGAAGAAATCGAGAACACACTAGCCACCGGTCACGATAACCGCGATATCGCCCTCAACAAGCTGGTTGAAGAGCTCAATAAGGACGCCGGCTACGAAAAGTGGGCGACTGTTACTTCACCCAGTGTTCTGCCTGCCAGTGAGGACGTCATTCGCACCGCCTTCATCTACCAGCCCGCTGAGGTCAAGCCGGTCGGTGAATCCGCAATTCTCGATGATGCAGCTTTCTCTAATGCCCGTCAGCCTCTAGCTCAGGCCTTTGTACCCGCAGGTTCAGCAGCAACCAGCGGTGACGATGTCTTTGTAGCTGTTGTTAACCACTTCAAGTCCAAGGGCTCCGGTAGCGGCACCGACGCTGACCAGAATGACGGCCAGGGTAGCTCCAATGCTTCTCGCGTCACCCAGGCCCAGGCTCTGGTGAACTTCGCTGCGGCCCAGGGTGAACGACACGGCACCCAGAACATCATGCTGCTGGGTGACTTCAACTCCTATACTCAGGAGGACCCCATGCAGGTGCTCTACTCTGCCGGTTACACCAATCTGGGTGAGAAGTACGATGCTGGCCATACCTACCTTTACGGCGGTCGCGTTGGTTCGCTCGATCATATTCTGGCTTCCCCTGCCCTGGCTGAGAAGGTAGAGAGCGCTCAGGTCTGGAACATCAACTCTGTTGAGTCCGTGGCGCTCGAATACAGCCGCTACAACAGCAACATCACCGATTTCTACGAGGCTAACGAGTTCCGTTCATCAGACCACGACCCCCTGCTGGTCGGTATGAATCTGACTCCCGAGCCGATTTCTTTTGTTGATGTTACCGAAGCCGATATTTTCTACCATGAAATTATGTGGCTGGCTCAGCAGCGCATCACGACCGGCTGGGCAGATGGCACCTTCCGCCCCTACGACCATGTTGATCGCGGAGCTACAGCCGCTTTCTTCTACCGTCTAGCGGGCTCCCCCGCCTTTGAGGCCCCCGAGACCCCCTCTTTCAAGGACGTAGACCAGACCCACCCCTTCTACAAGGAAATTGAGTGGCTCAAAGCTGAGGGTATTACCACAGGCTGGGCAGATGGCACCTTCCGCCCCTTCGAACCCATTAAGCGCGACGCTATGGCTGCCTTCTTCTACCGCTACGCAGGTGAGCCTCACTATGTAGCGCCTAAGGGGTCACAGTTTGTGGACGTTCCCGAGAGCACCGTTTTCTACCGTGAAATTATGTGGCTGCGTTCTCGCGGTATCACCACGGGTTGGGGCGACGGCACCTTCCGCCCCTACGAGCCTATTAAGCGCGATGCCATGTCCGCGTTTATTTACCGCTACGCTCACAACAAGTAGCAGTTGCCTTACACCTGCCTGTGAGCGCTACTAGATAACAGTATGACCGCCTGCTCCGACTACTTCGGGGCAGGCGGTTCTTTATAGTTTGATGCGGTAGCACTGTGTGCTCGGCTGTTCTGCCAAATCGGTGAGGGTTCTCTCCAGGCTGGTGATGCGGATGCCCGGGGCGAGCACGGTGGTATCGGTAGGCAGGTGCAGCTCCCCGTGGTGCACGGTGTAGTCTTTGGCGCGGGTACGGTGGTAGCAGTAGACGTGTACCGTCTCGGGCAGGCTTTCTAGGGGTAGCCCGTGGAGTAGGGCGGCTGTCTGGTGGGAGAAGATAATTCCGGGGTAGGACGCCGCCAGAGCCAGTCCCCGGGCAAGATAAACTTCTTCCGGCGTGAGACTATCCCAGTCGGTGCGGTGCAGGTAAAAACCGCGTGCTACCCGCCGGTAGAGCCCCCGCGCTATTGCAGCCTCAAGCCGGTAACGGTTGGGGTAACGGGCGGTGAGCTGCTGGCAGGTGAGCAGTTTCTGGTTGAGTTCTTCAAGCTGAGTCATGCCACTAGACTAGAAAAACTAGGTCTAGCCAGTACAGGCAGGGGCAGCCTGTGGATAACCCTGTAACCGCACCTACCCCGTATTTTCCGGGCAAAACCTGGGCGCAGGCGTGCGCGCCTCCCCGAAAACGGTGGAGCCGTGACGCGACTATGACGCCCGGTAAGCGATATCCACAGGGCAGCTTCACCAGCTTACCCCGCTCTTCAGGCAACAAAAAAGCTCCGGCCACTAGGTTTTACCCTAGTGGCCGGAGCTTTATCTGTCGGGTTGACAGGATTTGAACCTGCGACCCCTTGACCCCCAGTCAAGTGCGCTACCAAGCTGCGCCACAACCCGATTGTCTCTCGTGAACTTTACCGTTCCCTTGAGCACTCGTATAACTATACACACCTCTTTGAGAGAGTGCAAAATCGAAAACCGGGTTTTTGGGGCTTTTTGGAGCGTTTTAGGTCACAGTTCAAGCAAGCCGGTATTAACGGCGTCCGCCCTTACCTGACTTACCGCTCTGGCGCTCCCCCAGGCTGCGGCGCTCACGCACGCGCATGGTGATGTCGATGGGGGTGCCGGTGAAGTCGAAGGTCTCACGCAGGCGGCGGGCGATGAAGCGGCGGTAGCCGGGATCGAGGAAGCCGGTGGTGAAGAGAACAAACTTGGGCGGGCGGGAGGAAACCTGGGTGCCGAAGAGGATACGGGGCTGCTTGCCGCCACGCAGGGGGTGGGGGTGGGCTGCCACGATTTCACCCAGGAAGGCGTTCAGGCGGCCGGTGGGGATGCGGGAGTCCCAGGATTCCAGGGAGTGTTCCAGGGCGGGAACCAGCTTGTCCTTATGCCAGCCGGTCTTAGCTGAGATGTTGACGCGATGGGCCCACTTCACGTGGGCCAGGTCGCGCTCAATCTCGCGTTCGAGCATTTCGCGGCGGTCTTCGTCGAGGGTGTCCCACTTGTTGAAGGCCAGAACCATGGCGCGGCCGGCGTCCACTGCCATCTGCACGATACGGACGTCCTGCTCGCTCAGGGGCTCAGAAACATCCAGGAGCACCACGGCGACCTCGGCACGCTCAATAGCGGTCTGGGTACGCAGGGAGGCGTAGAAGTCTGCGCCCTTGGCCATATGCTGGCGGCGGCGGATACCCGCGGTATCGACGAAACGCCAGGGGCGGCCGCCCAGTTCGACGATTTCGTCCACGGGGTCACGGGTGGTGCCGGCCAGGTCGTTAACCACGGCGCGTTCTTCACCGGCCAGCTTGTTGAGCAGGGAGGACTTGCCCACGTTGGGGCGACCGATCAGGGCGATACGGCGGGGGCCGCCCAGGGCTTCGGGCTCGGCGTACTGGGAGTGCTCGGGCATAACCTCAAGCAGGGCGTCGAGCAGGTCGGCCAGGCCGCGGCCGTGCAGACCAGAGACCGGGTAGGGCTGGCCCATACCGAGTGACCACAGGGCGTGGACTTCGGGTTCCTGGTGGCTGTCATCAATCTTGTTGGCGATCAGCAGGATGGGCTTGTCGATACGGCGCAGCATACGCACGATAGCCTCGTCGGTTGCGGAGATACCGACCAGGGCGTCAACAACCAGTAGCACGACGTCCGCGTGGGCTACAGCGATTTCAGCCTGTGCCGCGACCTGGGCGTCGATACCCTTAGCGTCGGCTTCCCAACCGCCGGTATCGACCAGGGTGAAGTCCTTACCGGCCCATTCGGCCTTGTAGGAAACACGGTCGCGGGTCACGCCGGGCTTATCTTCAACCACGGCTTCGCGGCGGCCCAGGATTCGGTTAATAATGGTGGACTTGCCGACGTTGGGGCGGCCGACGATGGCGACAACGGGGTCGGCTTCGCGGTTGTCGTCCTCGTCGGTGTCATAGCCCCAGGACGCCAGAAGCGCGCGGTCTTCCTCGTCCAGGTCGTAGTCTTCCAGGCCAGCGAGTAGGGCTTCGGCGCGCTGGTCTGCGGTTTCGTCGTCAATTTCGGCCAGGCGGTCCGATACGTCATCGTCGCCGCCGCCGAGGAACTTGACCTCGTAGTCGTCGTGGGGGGTGAGTTCGTCGCTCATGGGCGATACCTCCTGTGGTGGTTTCCGGCGGGTGCCGGTGCGTTGGTAGATAAGTTTAGTTCACGGTGGGGCGGACGCCTGCACGTCGCCCGGTCGCTAGCGCTTGAGTTGGCCTTCGACGGCTTCGATGACCGCTGCGATGGTTTCTTCGAAGTTGAGTTCTGATGAGTCAACGAGGGCTACGCCTTCGGCGGCTTCGGTGAAGCTGGTGACCTTGGAGTCTTTGGCGTCGCGGGCTGAGACCTGGGCTGAGAGCTGCTCGGAGTTCTGGGTGCCGCCCAGCTGCAAGCCTCGGCGGGCAAGGCGGACTTCTTCGCTGGCGGTGAGCAGGACGCGGGCGTCGGCGTCGGGGGCAACGACGGTGGTGATGTCGCGGCCTTCTGCCACCATGCCGGTGGTGGAACGGGCGATGAAGTCCCGCTGCAGGTCGATTAGAATCTGGCGGACGTCCATATTCGAGGCAACGGCAGAGACAGCCTCTGAGATGCGGGGTTCGCGGATAGCCTCGCGCACGTCTACTCCCCCAACCTCGATGACCTCTTCGTCGGGGCTGGTACCCTGCACATAGGGGAAGCCGCGGGCGGCAGCAACCAGGGCTACGGCGTCCGCGGTGTCTACCCGAGTATCCAGGCAGTACCAGGTCAGGGCGCGGTACATAGCGCCGGTGTCTAGGTATTCGAGCCCGTAGTGGCGGGCCACGGCCTTAGAGACCGAGGATTTGCCAGAGCCAGAAGGGCCGTCAATGGCGATCACGAGCTTGTCAGACATAGTTTTCTTCCTTACTTGACGACCTTCCAGCCGCGGCTGGTGAGGTCTTCGATGAGTTTTTCGTGTTCATTGGGGTTGACCGAAATTTCGGCCATACCGACCTGGGCGCCGGGTGAGTGTTCCAGGCGCAGGTCTTCCAGGTTGACGCCCAGTTCGCCGATTTCAACCAGCAGGCGGGCCAGGGTGCCGGGGGTGTCGTCCACCAGCACGGTCAGCTGGGCAAAGGCGGACGGTGAGCCGCCGTGCTTGCCGGGGATGCGGGCGACGCCCGAGTTACCCTCGCTCATGAGCTGGGCGATATCGAGGCGGGCTCCGGCTGCGGTGGGGGCTTCCAGGGTGCTAATCAGGCGCTCTAAATCCTCGCGCACCCCGTAGAGGGTCTGCACTACGGGTTCGGCGTTAGCCGAAAGGATCTGCACCCACAGCCCGGGATCCGATGCCGCGATACGGGTGGTATCGCGTAGCCCCTGCCCGGCCAGGCCGAGTGCATAGAGGGGGGTGTCCTGCAGGCGGGAGGCCAGCAGGGAACTCATCACCTGGGGCACGTGGGAAATCAGGGCGACGGTGCGGTCGTGCTCTTCCACATCCATATGGGTGATGGTTGAGCCCAGTTCGGCTGCCAGCTGTTGGACTACCTTCACCAGTTCGGGGCGCACCGTCTCGTGGTCGCAGAGCACCCAGGGGCGGGCTGAGAAGAGCTCACCGCGGGCAGCCACGGGGCCGGATTTTTCGCGCCCGGCCATGGGGTGGGTGCCCAGGTAGCGGCCCACATCGGCCCCTGCTTCCTGCACCGCGCTCAGAATCCCCGACTTCACCGAGGCAATATCGATGACAAAGGACGCCGGGTAGTCGGCGAGCGCGCGCACCACCAGGTCGGCGGTGACGTCCGGGGGTGCCGCCACAACGACCAGCTGGGGGGCAAGTTCCAGCTGGGCAGGGGCGTCCTGCCCTGTTTTCCCTTGCCATTCGTGGGCTAGGGCCCGCAGGGAGGCGCCTGCGCCGATGTCTTCGGCGACGGCTTCGGTGGTGGGTGAGATATCGGAGATATAGACCGTGTAGCCGCGGTGGCTCAGGCCCAGCCCGATGGAGGCACCCAGCAGGCCCGCGCCAATCACCAGGACGGGGCCGTGCAGATGGGAGTCGAAGACGGTGGGTGAACCGCTCATTACATGCCTACCGAGGCCAGCAGCTTACCGATTTCGACCTTGGACAGGTTGCGTACGGTGCCCTGCTTCTGGGAGCCGATGTGGATGGGGCCCATCTCAACGCGCACGAGCTTCTCGACGGGGTAGCCGACGTGCTCGAACATGCGGCGGATGATGCGGTTCTTGCCGGAGTGGATGGTGACCTCAACGAGCACGTGGCCGGGGGTTGAGTCAACCAGCTTGAACTCGTCAACGCGGGTGATGCCGTCCTCCAGGCGCAAGCCCTTCTTCATGGCTGCACCGATACCGGGTTCCATGGGGCCGGGGACCTGCACCAGGTAGGTCTTGGGCACTTCGTAGGAGGGGTGGGTCAGGCGGTTGGCCAGCTCGCCGTCATTGGTCAGCAGGAGCAGGCCTTCGGTTTCAACGTCCAGGCGGCCCACATGGAAGACGCGTTCAGTCATGGATGAGCGCAGGAAGTTGGAGATGTTGGGGCGGCCGTCGGGGTCGTCCATGGCTGAGACGACGCCGGCGGGCTTGTTGAGCACCATGTAGACCAACTTGTCGTTGGTCTGGATGGTCATGCCGTCGACCTGGATGGTGACCCGGTCGGGGTTAACACGTACGCCGAGTTCGGTTACAAGGACGTCGTTGACGGTCACGCGGCCCTCTTCAATCATTTTTTCGCAGACGCGGCGGGAGGCCACACCGGCGGATGCCATGACCTTCTGCAGGCGGACGCCCTCGTGGTCGTAGAAGGGGTAGTGGTCGACGGGTGCGTTCTTGGGGCGGCGCGGACGGTGGGGGCCAAAGTTCTTGGAGCCGCGGTTAGCGGGGCGGAACTCGCCCATTTCCTTAGCGAAGGGCTGGCCTGAGCGGAACTTGGGGCCCTTACCGGTACCGGCTTTGCGGGGGCCGCCTGGGGTGCCGGGCTTAGCGCCCTTGTTGCCGGAGAAACCTGAACGACCTGAACCGCCCTTACCGGTTCCGCCCTTGCCAGCGCCGGCAAAACCCTTGCCGCCGCGTCCGGCTCCTGCTTTGCCTGCGCCGGGGCGGCCGCCGCGGTTTGAGTTACCTCGTGATGAGTTGTTTCCGTATGCCATATCTTTTATCTCTTTCCTCTGTGTCGTAGTTTCTGGTGATGCCGCAGCTAGCGTGTGCGCTAGCTGGGGTCATCCAAGTCTAGGGTGGTGCTGCTGCCTACCTCGTGGGGATCGGGTAGGTAGGGGGCCAGGGCGGGAAGCTCGTCAAGGGAGTTCAGCCCCAGCTTTTCAAGCAGGTTGTCTGTGGTGATGTACTGGGTGGCCCCGGTTTCATCGGGAACGGTCTCGGTAATGAGGCCGCGCTGCAGGAGGTTGCGCACCGCCGCATCTGCCGAAATCCCGCGTACCTGGGCGATATAGGCCCTGGTGGCCGGTTGCTGATAGGCAATGATGGCCAAGGTTTCGAGGGCCGCCTTGGTGAGTTTGACGGTCTGGGCGCCCACCACGAACCGGCTGACCCAGGGTGAAAAATCAGCCCGGGAGTAGAGCCGCCAGCCTCCTGCCACCTGGCGGAGCTCAAAGCCGCGGGGCTCGTGGGTGCCGGTGGCGTCGTCGTAACCGTCGTAGTCGCGCATCAGCTCGTCGAGGGCGGTTTCAATGGCCCGCTCTGAGACAATCAGGGCCGCCGCGAACTCGCGGACGCTCACCGGCACATCGGCTACCGCCAAAATCGCCTCGATAGCGGCTTTCACACCGCCGGGCTGGAGCTCAACTCGGTTGAGTTCGTGGGCGGATGCCGCCACCTGCGGGGTGGCTTTCGTTGGCTTGGTAGCGGGTTGGGGTGCTACCGGGGAGGTTTCTTCTGGTGCTGGCTCAGCCTGCGGTGCTGGCTCAGGTTCGGGCTCTTGCTCCGGTTCAGCGTCCCAGCTGCCGGAGAGCAGAATCTTGAGGTCATCGTCGGTGTAGTCGGGGTTCCCACTCATTCTGTTCCTCCTTCCCGGTGGGCGGTTGCTGGGCCTTCAAGGCGCAGGGTGATGGGGCCCAGGGCCTGGCCCTGTTCTACGGCGAGTTTGCCCTCTTTATAGAGTTCTAGCACCGCAAGAAAGCGGACGGCCACAACTTCGCGGCTGGCGGCGTCTGCACAGGCCTCGGCGAAGCTCAACTGCCCACCGCTCTCCCCCAGCTTGGCCAGTAGTATCGCTTCTTCAGCTGCGATGGTGGTGGCCGGGGTGTAGATGTGGCCGGTGTCGATGAGCTCGGGTTCCGGTTCGATATCGGGGTCTTCATGCAGGCGCAGGGCACGGGCGGCAATCTCAGCAAATGCCTGCGGGGTCAGGTCGAAGACCAGCTCGGGTAGTACTTTGGTGAAGGCCGGTTCGAGGGCTACGGTGCGGGAAAAACGCTGGTTTTCTGCGGTGAAGCGCTCTTCGAGCACACTTGCCACCTCGCGGTAGGCCCGGTACTGAAGCAGGCGGGCAAAGAGCAGGTCGCGGGCTTCAAGCAGGTCGGGGTTAGCGGCAAGAGCTTTGTCGCTACGCGGGAGCAGTCGAGCTGTTTTGAGTTCGAGCAGGGTGGAAGCGGTGACGAGGAAGTCGCTTGCGGTGTTGAGGGCGGCGTCGCTGCCGTCTTCAAGCAGGGGGCGGATATAGGTGAGAAATTCGTCGGTGACTTCAGCCAGTGCAATATCGGTGATATCGAGTTTCCGGCGGGAAATCAGGGTGAGCAGCAGGTCGAAGGGGCCTTCGAAGTTGCTCAGGGTGAGCGTAAAGGGCGCAGGGGCGCTCTCGGTAAGTGTGTTCGGTACCGTCACGGCAGCGAGTCTCCTGTGGGTCTTTGAGCCAGGATTCGGCGGCTTCTCATTGAGCCGTTCTTTTACTGTGTTTTAACCATTGTGCCCGCCTGCCCCGAGGTTCTTCAAGGGCAGACGGGCAAAAGTAGCCTAGAGCATAGGGTCAGGCGCGTTTAGGGGGCGCCGCCGCGGGAGATCAACTCGCGGGCCAGCTGGCGGTAGGCCTCGGCACCGGGGTGGTTCGAGGCGTACGACAGGATGGGCTCTGCCGATACGGAGGCATCGGGGAACTTAACGGTGCGCTTGATGACGGTGTCGAAGACCTTGTCGCCGAAGGCGTCGACGATGCGGGCCAGCACCTCTTTTGAGTGCAGGGTGCGGGAGTCGAACATGGTGGCCAGCACGCCGTCGATTTCGAGCTTGGGGTTCAGGCGGTCCTGCACCTTTTCGATGGAGTCCACCAGCAGGGCTACCGCGCGCAGGGCGAAGAACTCGCAGATGAGCGGGATGATAACGCCGTGGCTGGCGGTCAGGGCATTGACGGTGAGCAGGCCCAGGGAGGGCTGGCAGTCAATTAGGATGACGTCGTAGTCGTTTTCGACCTTGCGCAGGGCGCTGGCAAGAACCTGCTCGCGGGCGACCTCGTTGACCAGCTGCACTTCGGCTGCGGAGAGGTCGATGTTGGCGGGGAGCAGGTCGATGTTCTCGAATTCGGTGCTCTGGATAACCTCGCAGATATCGACCTTGCGGTCCATCATGACGTTGTAGACGGTGAGGTCGAGTTCGTGGGGGTTGGCGCCGAAACCGGCGGACAGCGCGCCCTGGGGGTCGAAGTCGACGAGTAGGACGCGGCGTCCGGCTTCTGCGAGCGCGGCACCGAGGTTGATGGTGGAGGTGGTTTTTCCGACGCCACCCTTTTGGTTGACCATGGAGATGATGCGGGCGGGCCCGTGGATGGAGAGGGGGG
>NZ_SPQC01000003.1 GCF_004569295.1 Rothia nasimurium | reverse complement strand
CCCTATAGATGATGGGGTTGATAGGCTAGGTATGGACGCGGGGAATGCCCGTGGAGTTGACTGGTACTAATAGTCCGAAGGCTTACATTTTTTGACTGAGTGTGTTTGGTGTTTGCGTCCACTGTATGGTTTTGAGGCAATAACCTGTTTGGGTTTGTTGTTGCCCCCCTTGTTTTTGGTGGGGTGGTCATCGTAGGTTTACGGTGGTTATAGCGAGAGGGAAACACCCGGTTCCATTCCGAACCCGGAAGTTAAGGCTCTTTGCGCCGATGGTACTGCACTGGTGACGGTGTGGGAGAGTAGGTTACTGCCGGTTTTTGATTGGGATATAGGAAGGCCCTGGACAGATTGTCCAGGGCCTTTTTGTTTTAAGCATAAAAAATCTAGCACCCACTTTTTATACCCTATCGGGCGCGAGAGATAAGCGCTCTGAGCCAGCCCTCACCTAAACTAATAGTTTCCTGGGAAAGTAGTTTGAGGTTTTGTGGAAGGGGAGATATCCCCGTCAAATCGCGGTAGGCTTGAACCTATCAAGAACGCACGTACGAAAGTGAGGCACATCTGTGTCTAAGGGAAACCCCTCCACTGACGCCCGCGAGCGTGCCCGCCAGCTGGCGGCACAGCAGGCCAAGAAAACCTCAAAATCATCCACTCGCTGGATTCAGTTCACCGTCCTCGGCGTCATCGCCCTCATCGTGGCCATCGTTGCAGTCGTCGTCATCAACGGCAACCGCAACCAGATTGCCGACGCAGGCCCGGTGCCCGCATCAGCTAACCAGTACGGCGGCATCGTCCTGACCGCTAACGGTATCGAGCAGAACACCAGCACCGAAGCCAGCCGCGACAGCAACGACCTGGGCACCTCAGAAGCAACCTACACCGCAGCTGACGGCTCCGAAGCCAAGATGCCCCTGGGCGTAGCCCTGCCCGAAGAAGCAGACAATAACGGTGAGCCCGTCCGTCTGACCATCTTCCAGGACTACAACTGCGTGCACTGCGCCCAGTTCGAAACTGAAAATGCAGACACTATCGCAGCCCTGGTTGCTAGCGGTGACATTACCCTGGAGATCCGTAACCTGACCTTCCTGGACGCCTCCAGCCCCACCTTCTACTCAGCCCGCACCAACAACGTAGCCTACTCTGTAGCTAACCAGGTCTCCACCGAAGACTTCCTGAACTTCCAGAAGGAAATCTTCACCCACCAGGGCACCGGCGGTCTCTCTAACGAAGAGCTCGTTGCTATCGCTGAGAAGTACGGTGCAGACGTAAAGGACGACGTCGCTAACAACACCTGGCGTCCGCTAGTCCAGACCGTCACCCTCGAATCAGCTTCCAACGGTATCAGCGGCACCCCCACCGTCTTCGCTGACGGCGAGGTCTTCAACTCAACTGACTTCAACGCCTGGATCACCGCAAAGATTGAAGCTAAGAAGAACGCCTAAGTTCACCCCGTAAACAGGCTGTAGAAAGCCTGGCCGCTGTGTACTAAACTGGTACACAAGGTGTAGGGGCAGCTACACGCCTTTGCCTGTGCTCACAGCAGGGTAAAGGCGAGTAGCTGCCCCTTTTGTGTGCCCCGCGCTGGGGACGTCAGCCTGCCCCATCACCAGTAACCGACCACCTAGTACCGTAAAGATTTCATGACCCTGCACCTCCTCATCGACTGCGACCCCGGCGTCGACGACACCCTTGCCCTCACCTACGCTTTTGCCCACCCGCAGGTTGCTGTGGAAGGTATCGTGGCAACCGGCGGGAACGTGAGTACCGAGCAGGTAGGACGCAACGTCCGCGGTCTGCTGGAGCTACTTGGCGGGCAGGGTACCCCCTGGGCTCTAGGAGCTGAGAACCCGCTGGCCCAGCCGCTCACCACCACCGAAGAAACCCACGGCCCGCTGGGTACGGGCCACGGCCTGCTCCCCGGGCAGACCAGGCCCACGGGGTGTTCCCACGGCGAAGGGGCAGACCTGTGGGTGCAGACCGCCCGCCGTTTCCCCGGAAAGCTGCACGGGCTCGTCCTGGGTCCTTCAACTAATCTGGCGCTGGCTCTACGGCAGGATCCAGAGCTGCCCCGTTACTTAGCCAGCTTGACCATCATGGGTGGGGCCCTGAACCACCGGGGGAACACGATGCCCACCACCGAGTGGAACGTGCATTCTGACCCCGAAGCCCTGCACGAGGTCTTAGCTGCCTATAGCCGCCCTGGTCTCGACCTGCCCTATGCGCCCCTGCTCTGCCCGCTGGATAGCACCGAGAACACGGTGATGACTCCTCAGCTGCGCGAGCGTCTACTGGCCGGTGGGGGAGAGCTCTTTACCGCCCTGGATGGGGCCCTGCAGTTTTACATGGAATTCCACGAGTGGGACAAGCTGGGGTTTATCGCCCACGTGCACGACCCCTTCGTAACTGCTCTGGCTGTGAACCGCGCCCTGGCCGCCGACGGCCAGGCCCACACCCAGCTCGGGGAGACTACACCGGTGACGCTCGACGTTGAGCTTGCCGGTACCCTTACCCGCGGCCAAGTGGTTGCTGACTGGCTAGGGCGCTGGGGGAAAGACCCCAACGCCCAGGCCCTGATCAGCGCCCGGGCCCCTGAATTTTTTGAGCACCTGATCCAGACCGTCCGGGCTGTCTACGCCCCAAAGGGGACTGACTAGACCCAGCTCAAAAAAATAAAAAGAACAATTATTCTACAGAAAGGGGTGGGTATGGCCCCCTCATCACACACCACCTCAGAGCCCTCAACGTCTGGGCAGAGGACCTCGGTAGCTGCCGGGCTCCTCGGTAAAAACCCAGAACACAACACACCGCTAACCACCTCCCAGAAGGTGCTCAACCTGCTCGCCGTCCTGGTGATCGCAGGAACCTACACCTGGGCCGTCTTCACCGCAGGCGGCACCACCAACTACGCGGGCTACCTGGAAGGCACCAGCGATGCCCAAGCCGCTATCTCCCTGCCGCTCATACTGGGCTATACCGCGGGCGTCCTACTGCTTCTGGCGGCTAACCTGAGCCGCCTGCCCCTTGCCACCATCGCCCTGATTCCCTTTGCGGCAGCTTTCAACATCATCGTGGGCCAGCTCATTGGCTTCTCGGGTATTCCCCTCTACCTTGACTCCGTTGCCACCGTGCTCATCGGTGTGCTGGCCGGCCCCGCCGCCGGAGCCATGACCGGTATTATCACCAACCTGGCCTGGGGTCTCACCATTAACCCCACCACCATTCCTTTCGTCGCCGGCGCCGCCCTCATCGGCTTCTTGGCCGGTTACGCTGGCCGCCTGGGTCTCTTCCGCAAACTCTGGGGTGCCCTGCTCGCGGGCTTTATCACCGGCATCCTGGCCGGGTTCGTCGGCGCCCCCATCGCCGCCTTCGTCTTTGGCGGCGGCCAGGGCGTGGGTACCGGTTCCGTGGTTGCGGCCCTGCAAGCTGCTGGCCAGTCCCTGCTGGGTGCTACAACCCTGCAGTCCTTGCTCTCTGACCCGCTCGATAAGACCATTGCCTTCGTCCTGGTCTGGCTTATCATCAAGGGTCTGCCCGCCCGCGCCCGTCGTCAGTTCGGCCGCTAACCGGTGAGTACCCCCACCCTGAACCCCCGCACCTGGGTCACCCTGGGCTGCGCCGGGCTCCTGCTAGCCTTTGCCCCGCTGCCACTGATCTGGCAGGCGGGGCTGCTGGCTGTGCTCATCGCCCTGCACGGGGCAGGACGGACGCTTTCCCCCTGGGTACGCCTGGTTCTGGTAGGGCTGGTGCCGGTTGCGGTGATGGCTTTTATCATCCAACTGGTGTCACGCGGGGGAGAAACCGTATGGGCAACCTGGGCGCCCGTGCCCTGGATGGTGTTTGAAGTGACCGCCGAGGGCGCCCGGGCTGGCATGGTCCTAGCCCTACAGATTCTGGCCTTCGGGTCGGCCTGCGCCCTGCTGATTCTACCCACAGGGGCTGCTGGTCTGCGCTATGCCCTGACCGTCTGGGGACTGCCGCCTAGGCTCATCTACCTGCTGGTCGCTTCGCTCAACGCCCCGGCCCAGCTGGCCCACTACTCCCGCCTAGTGCAGCGGGCCGCCCGAGCCCGAGGCATGGCCGACGGGTCGCGAGGAGCCCGCGCCTGGTTGGGGGTGCGGACAGCGTCCGCCCTTTTCAACCTGCTGTTGCTCGACCACGAGGTGCGCGGGGTAACCCTAGCTGCGCGCGGGATTGACCGGGCCGGGCCCAGAATTTTCTGGCAAGACTACGCCGACAGCCGCACCCAGGGCTACCTTCGCTGGGTGCTCCTGCCGCTGGCCTGCCTACTTGTGCTTGCTGCTTATACGGGGGTGCTGCTGTGATCTATACGCGGACGCTGGTTCTTGGGGCCCGGGGAACCGGAAAGTCTGCCCGGCTACAGGCCTGGGCCCAGGAACGGAGTGGGCTCTTTGTGCCCTCTAACCCCCATGCCCTGATGACGGGGCTGGTACCCACCGGGGCCGAAGAAATTGCCCTGGGGGTAGAACAGGTTGTGGATAGCCGGGATCAGCTCCACCGGGCTGTGCAGGCTGTCGCCGCTGACCTTGGGATTACCAACTTACTGGGAGCCCACCCCCTGCAACTTTCGGGTGGGCAAACCCAGCTGGTAGCCCTGGCAGCCTACCTGGTGCTGGGGCGGGTGGATGGAAACCTCGACGGGGCGGCTGTGCCAGCTCTAGCCCTGGACGAACCCCTGCTCGGCCTCGACGATGCCATGCGGGCCCGGGTGCTGGACGCTTTTACCCGCTACCCGGCAGATTTGGCCTGGGCCTCAGCCAGGCCCCAGGCCGATGAAAAGAGCCTTGCCGCTAGTCTTGAAAACCTAGGGGATGGTGTTTCACCGTCTGCTGGGGCACCGTCTCTGCCGCCCTTGCCCGCCCGAGCCGCGGCAGACATCCTGGCCCGTGACCTCTCTATATCCCCGGTTACCCCGGTCCGCCGCCGGTGGAAGAAATCGGTAGCTACCCCCGTTGCTACCGGTATTAAGCTGGACCTTACCCCCGGCGACTGCCTGATCCTCACCGGCCCCAACGGCGCCGGAAAATCCACCCTGCTGCGCACCATCGCGGGGCTCCTACCCCCAGCCGCCGGGCAGCTCACCATCGGCGGGCTACAGCCCTACCGGCAGGACGCCCCCGCCCGCGTCGCCCTTGCCCAGCTGGTCGCGCAGACCCCTGCCCACCACTTCTTGGCCTCCACCGTGGATGCCGACATAAAGCTAGGGAGCGGGGCGAAAGTTAGTGGCCCTATTCGCGAAGCCCTGCGCGACGCCGTCCTGCCTACCGACTCCGGTGAAATACACCCCCTCGACCTGCTCCCCGCTGAACAGCACTTGCTTGCCCTAGCAGAAGCGCTCGCCGCCGGGGCGTCGTGCCTACTCCTCGATGAACCCACCGCAGGGCTAGAGGCACCCGGCCTTGAGCGGGTCGCAGCGCTCATCGCTGCCCACTGCGCCGCAGGAGGCAGCGCTATCGTCGCCACCCACGACCAACAACTCACCCAAGCCCTCGCAGCCCGCCTGCCCCTGCACCACTACCGACTAGACGCCCGCAGATAACATGCACCCGCCCGCAATATCGGGTACACTTGAAAAGTCTTGCCTCCTTAGCTCAGCTGGCCAGAGCACCTGTCTTGTAAACAGGGGGTCACCGGTTCGAATCCGGTAGGGGGCTCTCTTTGTGCCCAAAAACAGAACACCAGTTATCGTGCAAGCTGCTGAGCGCGAGCCTGGGGGCGCACACGAAAAGCACAACTTGCTCCTATCTCACCGTGCGCACCTAGTTACCCAGCGTTTGCACAAATACGCAAACAAAAGATAGTGTTATTCCTGGCTTAGGGGCACCTAAGCAGTTCTATAGATAGCCCTATAGAACCAAACACCCTTCCCAGGAGAACACAAGACCATGGTCGTCATCACTCGTAGCGCCTTCCTCAAGGCCACCGCAGCTACCGCCCTCACCGGCCTGCTCACAGCCTGCACCACCGGCTCCAACGACACCTCAAGCAGCAGCACCAGCTCAGCAGCCTCAGGTGAGAGCTACACCGTCAAGCACGCCTTCGGCGAGACCACCTTCAGCGCGGTACCCCAGAAAATTGCTGTCGTGAACTTCTGGAAGAACCCCGACGTCCTCCTGGCCCTCGGCGTAGTACCCGCCGGCACCCCCGTCGTTACCTACGGCGCCAACGCCAACGGCTCCACCGACTGGTTCGATGCCAAGCTGGCCGAACTCGGCGGCACAGCCCCCGTGACCTACGACGAAACCGACGGCCCCGACTACGAAGCCCTCGCCACCCTGGCCCCCGACGCTATCTTCTCCGTCTACGGCGACATGACCCAGGAAGTCTACGACAAGCTCACCGCCATCGCCCCCGTGGTCGCCATGCCCGAGAGCGTAGGCGCCTACGCCGCCTCCTGGGAGGACGTCGTCAACCAGGCCGCCGCCATGCTCCAGAAGGACGACGAGGGCGCCGCCCTCATCGAGGCCACCAACAAGACCATCGACGAGGCCGCAGCCAAGTACTCCAACCTGGCAGGTAAGACCTTCGTCGCCGGCATGTTCGACCTCGAAGCCCAGACCCTCTCAGCCTACGTAGCAAGCGACTCCCGCTCCCAGTTCCTCACCTCCCTGGGCATGAACATCGCCCCCTACATCGAGCAGAACGCCACCGAAGCCGACGCCTTCTTCATGACCATCTCAGGTGAGGTGTTGCCCGAAGTGCAGTCAGACCTGGTCTGGGCTTGGGGCACCAGCGACTCCGACGAAGAAGCCATCAAGAGCAACACCCTCTTCTCCCAGATGCCCGCCGTAGCGAACGGCGGCCTGGTTGTTGAAACCGACGCTGCTATCTCCCTGGCCCTTTCGGCAGCGTCCCCGCTCTCCCTGGACTGGGCTATCAACCAGACCGAAACCCTGGCCAAGCTCTCGGCCGCTATCGACGCAAGCCAGGCGTCCTAACCGGTGACCTCCGCGCCCACCCGGCACCCCTCTAGCCGCCGTGCCACCCCCAGCGGGGGAGCGCGGCGGCTACTGGCGCTGTTCCTCCTGCTGGGCCTGCTCCTTGTAGGAGCAGCCCTAGCCAGCTTGGCCCTGGGCACCCGCCCCATCAGCCCGGGAACCCTGCTGGACTACCTGGCCGGCGGGCAGGTTGCAGAAGCGGACGCGGCGGTGCTCACCCAGCGGGCGGTGCGGACGCTGACCGCCGGGGTCGTGGGCGCAGGGCTGGGGCTTGCCGGGGCAGGGCTCCAGGGCATCACCCGCAACCCCCTAGGGGACCCCGGAATTCTCGGCATCAACGCGGGGGCAGCCTGCGCGGTGGTAGCCGGTATCACCTTCTTTGCCGCCGACTCCACAGCGGCCTTTGCCCTCTGGGCCTTTATCGGCGCGGTCGCTTCAGCCCTTGCCGTCTACGCCCTGGCCTCACTCGGCACCGGGGGAGCGACCCCCATCAAACTAGCCCTCATGGGCGCAGCCCTTACCGCCGGTTTAGGTTCGGTCACCAGCGCCCTGATCCTGACCAACCAGACCACCCTCGATAACCTGCGCCGCTGGCAAGTCGGAACCGTAGCCGGAGCCAGCCTCCCTGACTTGGCGGTAGCCGCCCCGCTACTGGCCATCGGCGCTATCATCGTTCTCACCGGAGCGAAAACCATTAACAGCTTTGCCCTGGGCGATGACATGGCAGCCTCCCTGGGCGAAAACGTTGCCGCCCGCCGCCTCGTCATCACCGGCGGTATCACCCTGCTGGTCGGTACCGCCCTCGCCCTCACCGGCCCCATCGCCTTCCTCGGCCTGCTCGCCCCGCACGCCATGCGCGCGCTCGCCGGCGCCGACTACCGGTCCCTACTGCCCCTCTCCTCCCTGTTCGGGGCAGCCCTGCTTATCTTGGCAGACACTGCCGGACGCGTCATCACCCCACCCCAGGAAATCCAGGTGGGCGTCATGATGGTAGCCCTGGGGGTGCCCGTCTTTATTTATCTGGTACGACGCGGTAAGACGGTTAACCTCTAATGCCGACCCTACCTGGCACCCAGCCTCGGGGCGCTGCCCAAAGTGCCACCCACACGGTGGCTAGCGTCCGCGCCCGTGCCCGCCGCCGCCCAGCCCTCGCTATTATCGGTCTTACTCTGACCCTGATTGCGGTGTGCGCGGTGCGCGTGCTTTTGGGCTCCTACACCGTGACTATCCCCGATTTCTTCACAATCCTCGGCGGCGGAACTATCGAGACCGCCAAGGGTGCTCGCTACATCGTCATGGAAGAAAAACTACCCCGCGCCGTCCTCGGTGCCCTGGCCGGGGCAGCCTTTGGTCTGGGCGGGGCTATCTTCCAGCTGCTCCTGCGTAACCCCATTGCCAGCCCCGATATCATCGGCGTATCCAACGGGGCTGCTCTGGGTGCCGTCATCGGTATTGTTTTTCTGGGGCTGGGCGGGCTGCCGCTCACCCTGCTCGCTATAGCTGTTGCCCTGCTCGTAGCCCTTGTCATCATGGCCCTGTCCGCTGGCGACGGGGGTGCGGGCAACCGCTTTATCCTGGTCGGTTTGGGCATCTCGGCCCTGGCCTCAGCCTTGATGCAGTACCTGCTCTCGCGCACCTCAACCACCAGCGCCCAGACCCTGACCCACTGGCTGGCAGGCTCCCTCTCTACCGCTAACTGGGACCGCATCAGCCTGCTGGCCCTTCTCCTTCTGCCCCTCCTGCTGCCCCTCATCCTGTTCGCCCGCCCCCTGCACGCCACCGCGGTAGGGGAAGAACTGGCTCTGGGGCTGGGCGTGCCGACCCGCGCCGTCCGCACCAGTTTCATCGCCCTGGGCGTGCTCCTGGTAGCTGTCGCCACCGCCGCCACCGGCCCCCTATCCTTCGTGGCCTTTATGGCCGGGCCCATCACCCGGGCCCTGACCGGCGGACGCCACAACCTCACCGCCGCTGCCCTGACCGGGGCCAGCCTGGTCGTGCTCGCCGACTTTATCGGCTCCAACCTCATCCCCGGCGGCATCAACCTGCCCGCCGGCGTCCTCACCGGTGCCTTCGGCGCCCCCGCCCTCATCTGGCTGCTGACCCGCTCACCCGAAAGAAGCTAAGTTCGTGAAAACCGTAACGCCTCGCGATCTCACCGTCACCCACGTGCGCCTGGGCTATGGCGACCGCACCATCGTGCCCGACCTCTCGTTGAGCATCCCCGCCGGAAAAATTACCGCCATCATCGGCCCCAACGGTTGCGGTAAATCCACCTTGCTGCGCGGTATCTCCCGCCTGCTTAAACCCAGCAGCGGCGAGATTACCCTGGACGGTCAACCGGTCGTCTCCTACGGCGGCAAGGAATTCGCCCGCATGGTTGGCCTGCTGCCGCAGAGCCCTATCGCCCCCGAAGGAATTACCGTGGCTGACCTGGTCTCCCGCGGCCGCTACCCCTACCAGGGGCTCTTTCGTGGCAACACCAGGGAGGACGACGCCGCAGTCGCCTGGGCCCTAGAAGCCACCAACACCCTGGAGCTGGCTGAACGGCAGGTCACCGAACTCTCTGGCGGCCAGCGCCAGCGCGTCTGGATCGCGATGGCTCTGGCCCAGGACACCGACATCCTGCTGCTGGATGAACCCACCACCTACCTGGACCTCGCCCACCAGGTAGAACTCCTTGACCTTTTGGCCGACATCAACGACCGCCGCGGAACCACCATGGTCATGGTGCTGCACGAACTCAACCTGGCAGCCCGTGTTGCCCACCACCTGGTTGCCATGAAGGACGGAGAAATTGCCGCCGCCGGTACCGCCGCCAAGGTCATGACGGAGGAGAACCTACACCGGATCTTCGGCCTGCGGGCATCGGTCGCAGACCCCCTGGGGGACGGCTCCACCGTCGTGGTGCCCCACGCCCGCCCTGTAGGCGACCCGGCAGAAAACCCAGCGGGTCAGAATCTTGCCTAAGCCCCGCCCGTCCGTGCCCCGATCGTCCGAACACCGCTCTTCTGCCCGCCGCGAGGTTAAACGCTCCATTAACCAGTACGGGGTGTTCCCCGTGACCGTCTCACGGGTTGAGCAGCTGACCGACTCCTTTGTGCGGGTATCGCTGACTGGCCGGTCCCTGCTGCACGCTGCCGCCCCTCTCTCTGACGGCACGGGGCAGGTCTACGACGCCTACATCAAACTCTTCATCCCGCCCGCTGGTGCCAGCGGCCCCACTATGATTGAGCTCGATACCTCCTGGCGGGCCCGGTGGCGCTCAGCCCCCGAAACAGAGCGCGGGCACATGCGCACCTACACCGTGAGCAATTCCCGGCTGGTACCCTCTGTCGGGCTGGACGAAACACCCCTGCTGGGCATGCTCCCGGCCGCTGAAGCCGACCTGGAGCCCCTGGCTCGTGATCTGCCGGCCGACCTGCAACCTGAAATCGACGTGGACTTTGTCCTCCACACCGACGCCCAGGGAACCAGCGGGCCCGGCTCAGCCTGGGCTGAACAGACGCAGGTGGGGCAGCAGGTTTCTATCTTGGCACCCCTGCGCGGCTCTACCCTTTGGTCCTCCTATAACCCCGGTGCTGCGTCCTCACTGCTCCTGCTCGGCGACGAAACCGCAGCGCCCGCCCTGCTCTCCACCCTGCGCTCCCTGCCCGCCAGCGCCACCGGGGCGGTATTTCTTGAGGTACCCGGTGCTCAGGACGCCCTCGACCGCCTCCCCGAGGTGCGGCAGGCTGCCCAGCGGGTGCCGGGCGTCCGCCTGCAGGTGCTGGCCCGAACCCCCGGCCAAATGCGCGGGCACCAGCTAACCCGCGCCCTGCGCACAGCCTGTTCCCTCGAACCTGCTCCAGCAGCTACCCCCTCCGACGACAGGGAGGCAGACAGCCCACTCTGGCACCTTGCCGAAAACCCCACCGGCACCTACGTGCTAATTGCCGGTGAATCAACAGTGGTGAAAACCCTGCGCCGTATCTGCGTGAATGAAGCCGGGCTACCCAAAGAAAGCATCTCTTTTATGGGGTACTGGAAGGCGGGGCAGGCCGAGGGGTAGAGTGGCCTGGTACCTACCTGCTAGAGAAAGGCCTAGTCCGCATGATGTCGATTCTCGGAAAAGACGAATCTATCCGTTACGTCGCCCTGGGAGATTCCTTCAGCGAAGGGGTGGGGGATGACGCCCCCGACCGCCCCAACGGGGTGCGCGGATGGACCGACCGGGTGGCCGAGCAGTTCATGCTGGCAGATTCCAAAGCCCAGTACGCCAACCTGGCGATCCGCGGGCGCCTGCTCGTGCCTATTATCGAAGAGCAGCTAGAGCCTGCCCTGGAGCTCAAACCCAACCTGGTTTCTCTCGTGGGCGGCGGTAACGACTCCCTGCGCCCGGGCTTCGACGTTGATGCCCTGATGGTGCGCTATGACGAGGCCTTTAAGACCCTGCGCGATGAGGGTATTGAAGTCTTTACCATGACCGGTTTTGACCCCGGCCCCAAGGGATTCTTCAGCGGTAACCGCGCCCGAATTGCCCTCTTCAACGAGCTACTGCGCGAGGTGGCGGACGACCGCGGCGTCACCGTCGTGGACTACTGGCGTATGCACGAGCTTTTAGACCTGCGCTACTGGGCCCCCGACCGTCTGCACATGAACGCCGCTGGCCATACCCTGACCGCCCGCCGGGTGCTGGAAACCCTGAGCGCTGAGAACATTCGTATCGGCGACCCCGTTATCCCCGCGCCCCTGCACAAAACCCGGGTGCAAGAGGCCCTAGATAACGCTAAATGGGCCCGGGAATTTGTGGTTCCCTGGATTGGTCGCCGCCTGCGCGGTACCAGCTCCGGAGACAATATCAGCCCCAAATACCCCGCCTGGACCCGCTTTGATGTGCTGCCGGAAGAAGCTAAGTCCGCCCTATAACAGGTAGGCGCCGGAATTAAAAGACTTAAGCTGTTAATATCACACTTAAGATTACACGCGTGTAATTTACCCGGTTGGCAGGGGCGGACGCCGGTGCCCAGGTTCGCTTGGCAAGGGCGGAAAACCGCGGATCAAAGCCTGAGATGACTTGCGAAAAGTTAAAAGCCCGGTAGAATTGATGGAGGTTCAAACGCACCAATGAGTCTATGAAAAGCAGCTTGCGCACACCGGAGCAGGTAGCACCAGCACCGGCTGACGCAAGCTTTTTATTGGCCTCATAGGTTGCGTGGTATCCCGTAATTACCTAGACTTTAAGGCTGTTCGTAGTGGTGGCAACACCTCTCGTACACCTAAGCTTCACCGTTTTTCCCGCGGCGGGGATTCCCATCGGCCTCTCACCCGATGCGGAGTCTCAAACACTCTAGCCTTGGAGAATAACCCGGTGCTCTACCTATAGGTGACGGGACGCCCATTGCTGATCGCCAGAAAACTGGCGAACGCCAACTGCGTACCGTCATTTCGTCAACATTTGGAGGAGAAAACTATGGCAGCTGTCTGCCAGGTGACCGGAGCTGTTCCCGGCTTTGGACACAGCATTTCGCACTCGCATCGCCGCAACAAGCGTCGTTTCGATCCGAACGTACAGAAGAAGAAGTACTACGTACCCTCACTTCGTCGCAACGTAACCCTGAACGTCTCTGCAAAGGGCATCAAGGTTATCGACGCACGTGGTATCGACGCAGTAGTTGCTGACATCCTTGCACGCGGAGAGAAGATTTAAACATGGCATCAAAGGCTAAGGACGTACGTCCTATCATCAAACTTAAGTCCACTGCGGGCACCGGCTACACTTACGTTACCCGTAAGAACCGCCGTAACAACCCCGATCGTATGGTTCTCAAGAAGTACGATCCCGTTGTCCGCAAGCACGTTGACTTCCGAGAGGAGCGCTAAACAATGGCGAAGAAGTCCAAGATTGCTCGCAACGAGCAGCGCAAGGTCATCGTTGCACGCTACGCTGAAAAGCGCCTGGAACTGAAGAAGACCCTGGTTGACGAAAACGCAACCCCCGAAGAGCGCGAAGCAGCCCGCCTGGGCCTCCAGAAGCTGCCCCGCAACGCTTCACCCGTTCGCGTTCGCAACCGCGACCAGATCGACGGCCGCCCCCGCGGTACCTTCCAGAAGTTTGGTATCTCCCGCGTACGCTTCCGCGAGATGGCACACCGTGGCGAGCTGCCCGGTGTTACCAAGTCAAGCTGGTAATCTGTAGCTGATACGGTTAGCCTTGTGAGCAGGGCTAACCCAGCCACTAACTTTTTGAAAGTCTCAGGAGGAGCATTCAATGGCTAAGAACCGTAGCGAACTCGTTGCAGAGGTTGCAGAGAAGGCTGGCACCAGCCAGGCAGCAGTGAACGGTGTGCTCGACGCACTGTTCCAGGTCTTCGAAGCATCTGTTGCTAAGGGCGAGAAGATCACCATCCCCGGCTGGATGGCAATTGAGCGCACCGACCGTGCAGCTCGTACCGGTCGCAACCCGCAGACCGGCGAAACCATTCAGATTCCCGCAGGTCACGGTGTTAAGCTGACCGCAGGTTCAAAGCTGAAGGCAGCAGTCTCCACCAAGAAGTAAATTCTTGAACAGACTTTAAAAGGGTCACCCCGCTTACGGGGTGGCCCTTTTGCTATACCCGCAGGACCAAAACAGCTCGACTGTGAGATAATAGGCAGGCAAGACACAAGCCGCACACATGCAGGGGAGGAACCATGCGCCGAGGGCACCAGGTAGCCCGCTCCTGGCTCATTGCCAGCAGCGCCACCGGCCTAGGCGCCACCTCCCACCTGTTAGCCGGTGGGCACCTGCCCCACCCGCTCGTCCTCGCCCTTGCAACATCCCTAGCAGCCCTGCTGACCCTCGGTCTTACGAGACTCAAACTGCCCCGCACCAGCCTGGCCCTCGGCGTCCTGGCAGGTCAGGGCATTCTACATGCCCTCTACAGCCACGGCCAGCCCCTAGCTCCGGTTTCTGCCGGCCATAGCCATCACGGGTCTGAGCTCCTACTGGGAGCTACCCATCTAGAACCACTGGCCCACGCCGGGCCTGCTATGTGGGCCGGGCATACCCTGGCGGCAGCTATTACCTTTGGCCTGCTCGCCTACGGGGAGCATCTACTTCTGGCCCTCCGCGCCCTGCTGGGTTATGTACGAGCCCGTCTAGAACCTGTGCGGGTGCATCCGCTCCTAGGAGCCCCCACCCTGCCGGTCGCTGCTACCGCCGCCCACCTCGTCAGCCTGCTCACCAGAACCTGCCGCGCCCCCCGCGGCCCACCCGTCCTTGCCTAACCCCGAAACACCACCTACCTTTTCGACAAGCAAGGACTATCCCTATGTTTAAGGCTCGTACAGCCTCACCCATAACCCGTACCCTGGTGGCCACAGCGGCCCTCGCCGCAGGTAGCCTGCTGGGCATGAACCCGGCTGCTGCCCACGACGAACTGGTCTCCACCAACCCCACTGACGGGGCAATCCTCACCGAAGCGCCCGCCAGTCTAGAACTCACCTACAGCGGCGACATCATGGACGTGGACGGGGCCAACCAGGTGCGCGTCACCAACGCCGCCGGTGAAAGCATCACCGATGGAGACCCCGAAGTGGACGGCACCGTGGTCACCCAGGACCTATCCACCGCCGCTGCCGATGACACCTACACCGTCACCTGGCGTGTTGTCTCATCAGACGGCCACCCCATCCAGGGAACCTTCACCTACACCGTGGGCCAGGGCAGTAAGGCAACGGACGCTACTACCCAGGCTGCAACCACCGGTGCGGCTGAACCCTCATCAGAAAACACCGGCACCGGTACCCCGGCTGCCAGCGACCCCGTGAGCCAGGCATCAGAGGGACTTTCAACCCCCCTCAAGGTCGTGCTGGCCCTTGTGGCAGTAGCAGCCCTGAGCTCAGCCCTCGTCGTGCTGGCCAAGACCAAGCGCAAGTAAGCCGTCCACCCTCGCATTCGAAGAAGAAACACCATGTCATCACAGAAATTTTTACCTGCCCTCACCCTGCCCGCTATCGCCCTGCTGGTGCTGACCGGCTGCAGCAGCGCCGACACCTCAGCAACCAGCACCGCAAGTGCGAGCACCGGCGCTACCGCTAGCGCGTCTGCAAGCGAGGGCAGCGCCCCGCTGACCGTCGAGGAAGCCTGGATCAAGGCCAACAGCGGCGATATGACCGCAGCCTTTGCCACCCTCACCAACACCGGGGACACCCCCATCACCATCGAGGGTGCCAGCAACGCAACCGCCAGCATGGTCGAGCTGCACACCACCGTCATCGACCCGACGAGCGGAACCAGCACCATGAAGGCCGTAGAAGGTGGCTTCACCATCGAGCCCGGTGCCACCCTCGAACTGGCCCCCGGCGGGGACCACATCATGCTCATGGGTATGAACTGTGCCCTCGCCGCAGGTACCAGTGACGTCCTCACCCTGCAGACCTCAGCGGGCGAGGTCAGCTTTGAAGCTACCGTGCGTGACTACGCCGGTGCCCAGGAAGAATACGCCCCCGGTGACGCCGCGAGCACCGCAGCTGATGCAGCAGCGAGCGAATCCACCGACCACTCCATGCACTCAGACCACGCCAGCGCCAGTGAATCAGCCGCCGCTGTGCTGCCCCAGTGCAACTAAGGCACCAGCTACCTCACCCACCCCTAGCTACCGATAGGTAGCAAGCGGCCTGCGCCGCCGTCCGCCCCCCCTGTAAGAGGCGGACGACGGTGCAGGCCACCCCAAGGAACACCATGACTAGCTCATTTGACGAAGACCTCAACCGGGCCCTGAGCGGTGCAGAAACTGGCCCCCAGCCAGAAGACAAGCCGGGCGACCAAGAACAAGCTGCAAGCCTCCGCGGGACCAACCGGCGTGTAGCTCTTGCTGGCGCCCTGGGCCTGGGCACCGGCGTAGCTGCCACTCTGGCAGGCCAATATGCTGCAACAGCTATGAACGACGAGGGGGAGCAAGAGCCTACCAGCCCGCCCCTGCAAGAAGCCGTCGTCCCCTTCTACGGCCCCCGCCAGGCGGGCATCGACACCCCCGCCCCCAGCTACGGCGTCTTTATTGCCCTGGCCCTCAACACGGGACTGGACCGCGACGGCGTCCGCCGCCTGCTCACCGTGCTCACCGACGATGCCGCCCGTCTCACCACAGGGTGGGCCCCCATTACCGACCAGGAGCCGGAACTCGCGACCGTACCGGCTAACCTCACCGTCACCTTCGGCTTTGGCGAGCGTATCTTCGATATCGTAGCCCCCGAGAAGAAGCCCTCCTGGCTGCGCCCCCTGCCCGCCTTCGAGCAGATTGACCAGCTCCAAGACCAGTGGAACGACGGCGATTTGCTCCTTCAAATCTGCTGCTCTGACCGTTTCACCCTGGCTCACGCCCAGCGCGTCCTGCTCAAAAACACCCGCAGCTTCGCTTCGGTGCGCTGGGTGCAGGAGGGCTTCCGCCGTGCCTACGGCAGTGAGCCGGACGGCATGACCATGCGTAATCTCTTCGGCCAGGTTGATGGAACCGTCAACCCCTCCACCGGGGATGGGACCATGGAATCCTACGTCTGGGGCAACCACGAGGAACTTACCCCCTGGGAAGAGGGCGGCACCTCCCTGATTATCCGCCGTATCCACATGAACCTCGATACCTGGGACCAGGCCGACCGCCCCGCCCGCGAAGACGCCGTGGGCCGCAACCTCACCAACGGAGCCCCCCTGACCGGCACCGAAGAACGCGCCCCCGCAGACCTCTCAGCAACGAACGACCTGGGCTTTACCGTCATCGCCCCCTACGCCCACATCCGCCGGGCCGCCGCCCAAAACCGGGTGGAGCAGATTCTACGCCGGGGCTACAACTACGACCTGCCAGTGCAGAACGCCTCGGGCTTCTCAGAACACCAACAGGTCAGCGGGGGAGTGAGCTCTACCGGTCTGATTTTCTGCTCCTACCAGGCAGACCCCGTCAAGCAGTTCCTCCCCATCCAGCAGCGCCTGGCCGAGCTCGATATGCTCAACACCTGGACGGTGCCCATCGGCTCAGCGGTCTTCGCCCTACCCGCCGGTGCCCGCGAAGGCGGCTTCGTGGGCGAGGGCCTCTTCAACTAAACCACCATCGACAGGAATCAAGGTATAGACATGGCAGCACACGAGATGGAGTGCGGGCTCAAGCCCAGCTGGATATGGGCCTTCCCCGCAGCCTCCCTTGTCGCTCTGGTTTTGAGCCTGCTGGTGACCGGCTCAAACGCCGGTACCGACCTAGCGGACGCCGGTGCCCTGGTGCGCTGGGGCCTGCCGGTAGCTGAGAGCCTACAAAACTTCTCGATGGCAGCGACCATGGGCTCCCTTGTCTTTGCCTTAGGGATAGTGCCCCGCTTCCTCGATTCGGCGCGGGGGCGGGCCAAGGTCAATATGGCTCATGCAACCGATGCGGCCCAGCGGCAGAAGAACCTGCACCGCACCGAACACCCGGCCTTCACCCGCACCCTGACGCTGGCGTCCGCTGCCGCTATCACCTGGACTATCGCCGCCATCGCGGTGCTCATCTTCAGCTACGCCGATATCTCGGGCCGGTCGCCATCGGGCGGGGCTGACTACACCTCGGAACTCATTAGCTACATCACCACCATCGACTCGGGTAAGCAGGAGGCCACCAGCATTATCGTGGCTGCCACTGTGGCCACCCTGGTCTTTGCAGTGCGCTCACTCACCGGCCTGCTGCTGACCCTGGGCCTGTCGCTGGTCGGCATCGTGGCTATGGCCCTGGGCGGGCACTCATCGGGCGGCGATGACCACATGGGCGCGGTTAACTCTCTGGGTCTGCACCTGCTGGGTGTGGTGCTCTGGTGCGGTGGGCTCATGGTGCTGGCTTTTATCTCCGGCGACATTACCGGCGAGGACGCTGGCACCGGCACCCTGGCTGAGGGGCAGCGAGGTGCGGCGTCGGCGTCCGCCCGCAAAGCCCCCCTGGCTGTGGCGGTGCTACGCCGTTATTCCGTGCTGGCCCTTTTCGGGTTCGTGCTGGTGGTGCTCTCAGGCGTGGTCAATGCCCTGGTGCGGATGAACAGCCTGGGGGATCTTTTTACGACCACCTACGGGGCGCTGGTGCTGGCTAAGCTCATGCTCACTCTGGTGCTGGGTGCCTTCGGCGTGGTGCACCGTCTGCGTCTGATACCCATGATGCAGTCGGGGCTTACCAGTGCTGCCCACGGCCTCTGGTACGCCATCGCCTGCGAGCTGGTGCTTATGGGCGCAACCAGCGGCCTAGCTGTTTCCCTCTCTCGCACCCCGCCGCCCGCACCCGAAACCCTGGATGCCGGCGCCGAACCCGTCCGCATCATCACCCTCTACGACATGCCGCCAGAACCGCACCTTGCCGAGTGGTCCACCCAGTGGCGTTTTGACTGGTTCTGGGTGGCCTTCATCAGCTTCGCCGCCTTCGCCTACCTCTGGGCGCTGATTAAGGTACGGCGTGCAGGTGGCCACTGGCCCCTTGCCCGTGCCCTTTCCTGGTTCCTGGGCCTCTTCGTGCTGCTCTACATCACCTGCGGGGCTCTGGCCGTCTACTCCATGGTGCTTTTCTCGGTGCACATGGTAGAGCACATGCTCCTGACCATGGTCTGCCCCATTTTCCTGGTACTCGGCGCCCCCGTCACCCTGCTACTGCGAGCCCTCGAACCCCGCCAGGACGGCACCCGCGGGCCCCGCGAATGGATTCTGCGCCTGGTGCACTCGGGCTGGTCTAAGATGATTACCCACCCCATCTTCGCGGCCGTCAACTTCGCCGGGTCGATCGTGATTGTTTACTTCACCCCCCTCTTCGGGGTGATGCTGCGCTACCACGTGGGCCACGAGTTCATGCTCATCCACTTTTTGATAACCGGCTACATCTTTAGCCTGGTACTCATCGGCATCGACCCCATTCCCAACCGCCCCACCTACCCCATGCGCCTCATCATGATTATCGCGACTCTGGGCTATCACGCCTTTGTGGGTATCTCGATTATGCAGATGGACACCCTGCTACAGGCCTCCTGGTTCGGTAACCTGGGCCGCCCCTGGGGCCTACCTGCCATTGACGACCAGAAGCTGGGCGGCTCGCTCATGTGGGCGATTGGCGAGATACCCACCATGATTATTGCCGTTGCGGTGGCGGTGCAGTGGTCCATGGACGATAAGAAGGTTCAAAAGCGCATCGACCGCCAGGCCGACCGCGACGGGGACGCCGAGCTCAACGCCTATAACGACATGTTTGCGCAGCTGGCAGAAAAGGACACCCGCCGCTAGATTCCTGCGAGGGGTAGGGTGCATCTGAGTAGGCGAAGGCCCGGGCAGCTACCTACCCGGGCCTTCGTTTGTCTTTTTCCCCTATGAGGTTTGTTCCCTAGGAGGCCTGGCTCCAGGGCTGAACCGACTGGTCGCTTGACTCAGCCGGTTCGGCAAAGCAGGTGCCGCCGGAGGTCGACTGGTTACTTACCGACGGGACGGTGGGAATCGGGCCGCTCAGCGGGCTGACCTGCTCTAGGCGGGCAGAAATCTGAGAGATTTTCTCAAACAGGGGCGATGACGAGAGAGCTGCAGTGTGCTGGGTCATCAGAAGCCTCCAAACATCGTAAAGGTGGGGTTAGATTGGGTCGGGGCAGAGCGGGAAAACTCTGGTGCCGGCCCGAAGGTCTCTTTAATCTAACCACCCTAAGACAGGCGTTTTCTTTCGTTTACCTGGGAGAACCCTTGAAAAAAGACCGCTTGGGGGACAAGCCCCTGCAGGTTTCCCCGGTTTCTGTGCTGCTCTTAGAGTGCCGCTGGCCCGGGGTGTCCCCTAAAAATCTTAGCGATGTGATGAAACAGTCGTACTATGACGATGGGTGAAGGCACCTAGGGTAGCAAGCACCACGGCAACCGTGACCGATATGAGCACCTCTAGGCGATGGGCTTCAGTGATGCCCATGTAGACCAGCAGGGCCAGCAAGCCCCCAATGAGGATGTAGTTGATGACGCCGCTGCCCCCTTCCCCATCTAACCTGCGGCTCCGCAGATGGGAGACCGCCACAATCAGCCAGACAAAGATACCAACCCCGCCTGTAGAGTTCACCAGCAGGGAGAAGACCTGCTCGGGCATGAAATAGTTGAGGGCCACCGATACCACCCCGATAAGAGACGAGAGCACAATGGCGTTGCGGGGCGCCCGGGTACTAGAGACCCGAGAGAAGGTGTGCGGGGCGTCCCCCTGCTCTGCCAGGGCAAAGACCATGCGCGAGGCAGCATAAAGACTAGCGTTCAGGCACGACAGCAGGGCCGTAAGCACCACAATATTCATGGCCAACCCGGCATAAGGAATACCCAGGGCCTCAAACATGGTCACAAATGGAGAAGAACCCGCCGTCACCATCGTCCAAGGAATCACCAGCAGGGTCACCGCAATAGACCCCACATAGAAGAAGAGCACCCGGAAAATCACCGACCGCACCGCCTTAGCCACAGCAACCGCAGGGTTACTAGACTCACCGGCTGCCACCGTGGCAATCTCAGCCCCAAACATCGAAAAAATCACCGCCAGCAGGGCGGTAAAAATCGCACCCACACCGTTAGCAAAGAAGCCGCCCCCGGCTGTGTAGTTAGCAAAGGACGCCGTGGAGTTAGGGATCAGCCCCAGCACAGCCAGCAGGCCCACCACAATAATTACGGCAATCGCCCCAATCTTGATGGAGGAAAACCAGAACTCCGCCTCACCGTAGGACCGAACCGACAGCAGATTCAAACCCATAAAAGCCAGAACCAGTACCAGGGCCACCAGCCACTGAGGCGCCGCCGGCCACCAGCCACTCATAATGGTGGCGGCCGCCGTAGCCTCAATCGCCACCGTCACCGACCAGAACCACCAGTACAACCAGCCCACCGAGAACCCAGCCCACCGGCCAATATAGCGACGGGCATAGACAGAGAAAGACCCCGTCTCAGGAGTCCGGGCAGCCATCTCACCCAGCATCCGCATCACCAGCACCAACACAGTGCCAGCCAGCAGATAGGTCACAATAACGGCAGGGCCCGCCGTCACAATAGCCGTCGACGAAGCCACCAAAAGGCCAGCACCAATCGCCCCGCCCATAGCAATCATCGACAGATGCCGCGGCTGCAAAGACCGGGCCAAGCGGGTATCAGATACCGGCTGCTTTATCTCGCGTGTAAGCGTCACACATACCTTCTTGAGCTACAGCGCACCCACATGTGCGCACCTGCTTTAACCACCGGCGTCCGCAAAAACTTCCCGTCCGCGCACCCAGTGGCAGCTGCAGATAATCCTAACCGTTACGCAAGTGTTACGCACACTTGAGTTCTATGACGCCGCCACCTACACACAGCGCAACAAATGCCCCTGCCCCCATCAGCCCACTAGGCTGGTGGGTAACTGAACCTTGCGCCTGAGCCGCGCACCACAGAAGGAGAACCATGGCAGAGAATGCAGCCGCACGCCAGACCAAAGTCCGCGCCTCAGAACTCGTCGGACGAGGCTGGCTCAACACCGGCGACAAGCAACTTTCCCTCGAAAGCCTGCGCGGAAAAATCGTCATCCTTGACTTCTGGACCTTCTGCTGCATGAACTGCCTGCACGTACTCGACGAACTGCGCCCTCTCGAAGAAGAATTCGCAGACGTTCTCGTTACCGTCGGCGTCCATTCACCCAAGTTCGAACACGAAGCTGACCCGGTGGCGCTCGCCGCCGCCGTCGACCGCTACGACATCACCCACCCCGTGCTCGACGACCCCAACCTGGACACCTGGAACGCCTACACCGCCCGCGCCTGGCCCACCTTGGTCGTCGTCGACCCCGAAGGCTACATCGTCGCCCACCTCTCCGGTGAGGGCCACGTCAGGGGCCTGGCCTCCCTGGTGCGCGAACTCGTTGAAGAACACGACGCCAAGGGCACCCTGCACCGCGGCAACGGCCCCTACGTGCCCCGCCCCAAGCCCCAGGGCACCTTTGCCTTCCCCGGCAAGGCCCTGGCCCTGCCCGAGGACCTGGCCGGCCGCCCCGGCACCTACCTGGTCACCGACACCGCCCGCCACCGCCTGGTGCAGGTTGAGAACGACCTTGAAACCCCCCTGGCCAGCTTCGGTGGCCCCGAGAAGGGCTACGCGGACGGTGACGCCGCTACCGCCCGCTTCAACGAACCCCAGGGCCTGGCCCTGGTTCCTGCCGAACTGCGCGAGATCCTGGGCGCAGACGTCCTGATCGCCGACTCCGTCAACCATCGGGTGCGCGGCCTGCGCCTAGCCGACGGAACCGTCACCACCCTGGCAGGATCCGGCGTCCAGCGCCTGATCGACGGCGACACCGCCCGCACCGACCCCAACTTCATTGCAGAGGGCGCTGACCCCCTCACCGTCGCCCTGTCCTCCCCCTGGGACCTGGTCTACTCCCGCGAGGCGTTCGCCTTCCTGATTGCCATGGCAGGCACCCACCAGATCTTCAGCTTCGACCCCGTAACCGGCCAGCTGGCTGTTTTCGCGGGTACCGGTGCCGAGGGGCTCAAGGACGGCGCGGCCGCCGACTCCTGGTTCGCCCAGTCCTCCGGCATTATCGAAGCCCGCGACGGCTCCATCTGGGTTGCCGACTCCGAAACCTCCGCCCTGCGCCACATCACCTTTGACAAGGGCGCAGCGACCGTTAGCTCCGCCGTGGGCATCGGCCTCTTCGACTTCGGCTTTGTCGATGGCCCCCGCGAGGACGCCCGCATGCAGCACTGCCTGGGCCTGACCGAACTGCCCGACGGCTCCATCGCCATCGCCGACACCTACAACGGTGCTATTCGCCGTTTCGACCCGGCCACCGGCGCCCTTGGCACCCTGGACCGCGGCTTCGCTGAGCCCTCCGACCTGCTGGTCGAAGAGACCGAGAACGGCGGCGCCCGCCTGATCGTCGTAGAAGCCAACGCCCACCAGCTGGTGCGCGTCGCTATTCCCGAGGCCATACAGCACGTGGACGAAGGGGCCTCCCAGGTCACCCGTAAATCCACCCAGCTGACCGGCGGAACTCTGGACTTCACCGCCCGCTTCAGCGCCCCCACCGGCCAGAAACTCGATACCCGCTGGGGCGACCCCACCCAGCTTAAGATTTCATCCACCCCCGAGAACTTCATTCTCGAAGGTGCCGGCACCTCCCAAGGCCTGACCCGCCACCTGGTACTCAACCCCGACATCACCGAGGCCGTCCTGCACATCACCGCCCGCGCCGCTGCCTGCGACGGTGAGCCCGGCGGGGAAATCCCCGACCACGCCGCCTGCCACCTCTACCAGCAGGACTGGGGCCTGCCCGTCATCGTTACCGGTGACGACGCAGACGAGGCCCACCTAGTGCTTGATCTGCGCGGGGTGAACTAGGCAAAGAAGGGACGTTTAGTCAGCGGGGGTAAAGGTAAGAGTCTCCCCGCTGGCAGAAAGCGAACCAGCCAGGGTAAAAGGAACCGTCTCGGTGACCTGCTGGGTCTTGCCCGTATAGAGGTCAAGCTCGGTAAAAGAAATCTCTGCCTCACCACTGCTCTTACCCAGGGCCCACTTGCCCCCGGCCAGAGTCACCTCTGGCTGGGGGTATTCCGTGACAAGCCAGGTCACATCGCCGTCCACTCGACCTGAAAAGTCGTACTCAAAGGGGCAGCCGGTGGGGTAGAGGGAACTCTGCGCGGCACAGGTATCAAGATAGGTCTTAATCTGCTGCTGAACCGAGGTCACCGCAGTTTCAGAAGGGGTGAGTTCTACAGCAAGGGTGGACGGTTCACTACTGGGAGCCGTCACATCCACCGTCTGCGACCCAGCGGTATACAGCGCTGACTCATAGGTGACCGTATAAGAGCCGGGGTAGAGCACCGCAAACTTACGGGTTCCCCCCTCAACCGCCACCTTAGTGTTGTTGAGGGTGGCGGCCTCCACCGAATTCGAGGTAATTTCTATGGTCGGCAGTTCACCGGCGTCAATCTGCCACTGGTCAAAGACTCCCCAGTGAGAGCCCACCTTATGCAGATGGAAGTTCGTGCTGCCAGCCTGCCCATCGAGGGTATAGGTGACGGTCACGGTGGCCCGCTCCCCGCCGTCCGTCACCGTGACAGTTTCGGTCGAAAGATCTTTGAGACCGGCAAAGGAGGCCTGCAGCGCATCCCCATCGAGCATAGCGGCGCTGGCATCAGGAACCTGGGCACCCAAGATACCCAGGGCCTTAGAACCGTCCCCCTCCCGCACCGCAGCGAAGTAGGCCCGCACCTGCCCCTGCGGCCCATAGACCAGACGGTTAATGAGGGCTAAAGAAGCAAGAGCGATAAGAAGCGCGGCAAGGACGCCCAACAACCACCAGGCTAAGACACGGTCTACTGAAGATCTAAAATGCACCCTTTAAATGTAGCTCACACGCGCTTACGCCCCGTTTGGGCGGTACTGCCGATAGAGTAGAGCCATGGCAGAACACGCTCACCAGGTACCCGATAAGTACGGGGCCGTCACGAAGATCTTTCACCCCCGTATCAACTCCTACCACCGCCGCCTCATCGCGGGCGTGCCCGCGGGTGTGCTGGCTTTAGCCTGCATCTGGTTCATGGTGGCCAAGCGCCCCACCCCGGTCTTTATGGTGCTTCTGGGCCTGATTACCCTGGGTGCCCTTTTTGCTATCTACTCCACCCTGCGCCCCCAAATCGTGGTTAAAACCGAAACCCACGTACTGAGCGGGCGGCTGTTCGGTTGGCAGGCTGCCGAGCTCAGCGAGATTTCTCAAACTGTCTTTGCCGAACGCCTAACCCCCCACCAGGCAGCCGGCAAGGAGCTAACCGGCATGGCAGCTTTGCGCTACAAGGGGGTGCCCGCCCTCTGGGCCGTGAACGCTAAGGGCAAGCGTGTTTTCCGCCTTGACGGGCGTATCTGGGACGCCAAAACCCTGCGCTCCATCGCCACCGCAATTGCCCTCCAGACCACCGTCTACCAGGTCATCAACGTCACCCAGATGAACAAGCAACACCCCGGCTTGGTGACCTTCAACGAGCTGCACCCCGGCTGGAAGTCCACCACCGTGGGCGTCATCTCCCTGCTCTTCCTGCTGGCCCTGGCCGTTGCCGCCGTTCTCCCCGAAGAGACTCTGCAGCAGTTCAATATTCTGTAGCCAGGCGCTCACAGGCTAAAGAAAGGCCCGGGGTTCCCCTGATATCAGGAGGAATCCCGGGCCTTGGCCTATCTGTTAGGAGCAGGCCCTAGAAACTACTGGCGGTCATCCGCGACGATTTCGTAGTCTGAGGCCAGCTCACTACCGTCAGCATCAGCATCTGCCTCTACATGGTTCTCGTAGTCAGCGTTAATCTCAGCAATGATGTCTTCAACGAAGCTCATGACCCTTCCACCACCGAAGACCGGCCCGCCTGCCAGAAGGCCGTCCGCACCGAGCGCGACAGCGCTGGGGGTGCCGTTGCCGAAAATGCGCTGGGTTTTAAAGCCGGGGTCAACAAAGGCCTGGATATCGCCGGTGAAACTGAAGCGGTCGATATCGGAGTCGTTTGATACGACCGGGTGAATGCCAAGCATGGGCAGCTGCTGCTGCCATTCGTCAATCTTGCCGATGACCTGGTGGCAGTGACCGCAACCGGGGGAGACGAAGAAGAGCACACGGGCCTGCTGCAGGGCCAGGTCACGCAGGCTGGTTTGTTCGCCTGAACCGGCAGGCAGGGAGCGGTCCTCGTGGGGGTAGTAGAGGGGCGCGAAGGGGACAGGGGTGCGGACGTACTCGCCCTCCTCATCCACGGGCGATTCAAGGGCCGGTGCGGGCTTCTCTTCCTCGGCAGCAGGAACCAGCTCAGAGCGGTAAATCGCCCAGAGGGTCAGCGAGGCCAGGCCTGCACCGATCACCCAGAGCCAATCGTTGGCGTCGAGGGCTAGGAGCATGGTCAGGGCTGAACCGCCGGTGGTCAGAGCCCCGATGAGGGCGCCACAGGCGGCCAGCAGGAGGGCAGTGTTACGCACCAGGGTGTAGACCGAGACGGGGGCGGTAGATGCTGACCCGAAACAGTTACAGCTGGCGGTATTACCCTGAACCACAGCCCGAGCGATAACGGCCCAGTAACCAATAAAGAGCAGCAGGGCGGCTAGAGCCGCAAGAATCTGGATAATGCCGGGGGCAAAGAAAAGGACGGACGCCAGGGCCAGCTCTGCCCAGGGCAAAACCCTGGCAATCGGCTTAACCGGCAGCCACTGATCTAGCTTGAGATTGACGATAGCGGTAACCGTGCTGGAAGGCTCTTTAGCCTTGGCGTAACCGCTCACAGCCAGCGTCACAATAATGGTGAGCGTGCATAGCACTAGGGGAGTCATAGTCTGCTTTCATGCGAGTGAAATAAGATACTTATCTTTTTAAGGGTACGCTTCTTCAGCACGATGCAGGGGGTGCACTACGCCACGGGCCCAAGAGAAAGAAAAAACGGGCCTAGCAGGGAGTGCCGGGTAGCAGTTACCGGCCGGTAACGTACCGAACGTTAAGCTTGCCCTCAACTTTTAGTCAACTAGGGGTGGCCCCTAGGTAACGTTAGCTTTTTAGCCTAGTCACGGCACATACACCACACACGAAAGTACCCGCATGTCTCTCACTTTCCATCGAGCCGCCAGCTGCGCTGCCGCGTCCTTACTCCTCTTTACCGGCGCCTACGCCCCCGCCCAAGCCGAATCAGCAACCTCCACCCCCCAAGAACGTCATCGTGCTCATTGGCGACGGCATGGGCTACAACTACCTCGACCTCTACAACGCCTACACCACCGGCAAGGTGCACTACCAGGTTGAAACCGGCGGCGACCACAAGGCTATCAGCGCTACTCTGCTGAACTCCGCCTACAGCGGCAGCGGCTTCCAGAGCTGGAACCGTCTCTCCATGCAGACCAACTGGGCTGAGGGCCCCGCCTACGACCCCAACGCTGCCTGGGCTAACTTCGACTGGGTCAAGAACAGCCCCACCGACTCCGCCGCAGCCGGCACCGCCATGGCCACCGGCATCAAAACCTACAACGCTGGCATCGGCGTAGACGTGAACGAACAGACCGTCGAAAACCTCTCAGAACGCGCCAAGTCACTGGGCAAGTCCGCGGGCGTGGTCTCTAGCGTGCAGTACTCCCACGCAACCCCGGCGTCCTTCTCCGCCCACAGCCTCTCACGCAACAACTACCTAGAAATCGCCAACCAGCAGGTCTACGGCACCATGGACGTGGTGATGGGGGCGGGCCACCCCTGGTACAACAACGACCACCAGAAGATCTCCAACCCCAGCTACCGCTACATCAGCGAAGCCGACTACACCGCCCTCTCAACCGGAGTTACCGACTTCACCTTTGTTGAAGACGGCGCAGCTTTCGAGAAACTCACCACCGGCGACACCCCTGACCGTGTTTTCGGCATCGCCCAGGTCGCCACCACCCTGCAGCAGGCCCGCAGCGATGCAGCCACTCCCAACGATATCGTTGACCTGCCCACCATGACCCAGGGCGCCCTCAACGTTCTGGACAACAACTCCGAAGGCTTCTTTCTCATGGTCGAAGGCGGCGCCATCGACTGGACCGGCCACGCCAACCAGACCCAGCACGCCCTCGAAGAGACCACCGACTTCTTTGAAGCGGTAGACGCTGTGACCGCCTGGGTTGATCAGAACTCCAGCTGGGACGAAACCCTGGTAATCGTAACCGCCGACCACGAAACCGGCTACCTCATGGGTGACCCCGAAGGCGGCTTCAACCCCATGGTGCCCCAGGGCATCGGTCAGTACCCCACCCACTCCTGGAACTCGGGGGACCACACCAACATGCTGGTTCCCTTTTTCTCCAAGGGTGCCGGTGCTGCCGAGCTAGAGGCCGCTACCGTAGGGCGCGACCAGGTACGCGGACGCTACCTCGACAACACTAGCCTGGCCAACTGGCTGCTCGACACCAAGTGGGTTGCCTCAGCTGAATCCATCCCCGCCCCGACCGAAGAGCCAACGGCTGAACCCACCGCAGACCCTTCAGCTATCCCCACCTCAGAACCGACCGCTCAGCCGACCAGCCAGCCCACTGCCGAGCCTACCTCTGCCCCCAGCGCTGAACCGAGTGCGTCCGCCGCCCCCAGCCAGGAGCCCTCAGCAGAACCTACCGCTTCGACCCAGCCCACCAACTCTGCCCAGCAGAGCACTAGCGCAGCTGCCCTCACCTCGGGTGCTGATACCTCCGGTACCGGCGGCGTTGCAAGTAGCAGCACAAAACCTGCCAAGGGTGTGCTGGCCTCTACCGGTGCCTCGGTAGCAGCCCTGGCCCTTGGTGCGCTCGCCCTGCTCGGCATCGGTGCTCTTGCCCTGACCGTCCAGCGTAAGAAGCGCTCCAGCTAATACCCTCACCGAGCATCTCGGTAGTGCCCCTCTCTGGCCCTCCGGTAGCCTTTCGCTGCCGGAGGGCCAGCCGTTTTGCTTCTGGTTTCTTGAAGATCTGCGGTAGGGCGCCCGCAAGGGGCTGGGGGAGTACGGTATTTTTGAAGTGTGCTATTTTCTGATCAGGATATCCGCAAAGAAATTGATGCCGGGCGAATTGCCCTAGAGCCCTACGACCCGTCAATGATTCAGCCCGCATCGGTGGACGTGCGCATTGACCGCTTTTTCAGGCTCTTCGACAACCACAAGTACCCCTACATCGACCCCTCCCAGGCCCAGGAAGACCTCACCCGCCTGGTAGAGGTGGCACCCGATGAGCCCTTCATCCTGCACCCTGGCGAATTCGTGCTGGGTGCAACCTACGAGAAGGTGACCCTGCCCGATAATATTGCTGCCCGACTTGAGGGCAAGTCTTCCCTGGGGCGTCTGGGCCTGCTCACCCACTCCACCGCTGGTTTTATTGACCCCGGGTTCTCGGGCCATGTGACCCTGGAGCTGTCGAATATGGCGACTCTGCCGATTATGCTCTGGCCCGGCTCTAAGGTCGGCCAGCTTTGCTTCTTCCAGCTCACCAGCGCAACCGAGCACCCCTACGGGTCAGGCGCCTACGGTAACCGCTACCAGGGCCAGCGCGGCCCCACCGCCTCGCGCAGCTACCTGAACTTCCATAAGACCCTCATCCCTACCGATACCCCGACCAGCTAAAGGAGCCCCCATGCGCGGCCTGTTGCTTCACCCCGCAGACGTTCCGGTGCTGGTGGTCTTTGAGGACGCCGCGGACCGGCTCTGGGAGGACTCCCTGCGTGCTTGGGGTTCCCTAACCCCGCAAATCATTGACCCTCTCACAGAGGCCCATGCGGAGGACGTCCGCCTGGTCGTGCTGACCCGGCGGTCAGCCGCCGACGTGGTAGCTGCCTACCCCAAGGGCCTTGAAACTACCACTATTGATAGCTCTGACGAGGGGCTTGCAGCCGAGCGTCTCACGGTGCACGTCACCATGCACCTGCTCAAAGCCCATGCTGGGAACAAGCACCTCTTGCACGCCGCTGTATTAGGCGACGCCGAGAGCGGGCAAGCCGTGGGCCTGGTGGCAGCTTCTGGCACCGGTAAAACCACCGCTGCCAGCGTGCTGGGGGCCTCTTTTGCCTACCTCAGCGATGAGACAGCCGTGATCAACGTTGATGATTTGAGCATCATGCCCTACCCCAAGCCCCTTTCGGTGATCGAAGAGGAGAATGCACCTAAGGTCCAGTATGACCCTGCTCAGCGGGGACTCCAAGTTGCTGCACCTGACAGCACCTACGCCCTCTCACACCTGGTGATTCTTGACCGGGATAAGACCGGGCAGTCGTCGGTGAGCTGGGAACGCCTACCGCTCGATGACGCCCTCTTTACGATTGTTCTGCAGTCCTCTGGGGTGCAGCAGATGCCGCAGGGGCTAGGGGAACTTGCCCGACTGCTGAACCGTGTGGGCGGAGCTATCAAGCTGACCTACAGCGAAATTACCGAGACCCTCCCCTTCTTCCGCGATCTGCTTGCAGGGCAACTGGATATCCCGCCGCTCACCCCGGACTTTGACTACCTATGTGCTCCTGAGCCTGTAACGGGTGGGACAAATGGCGACAAGCTTTACCAGCGGGCAGCTGGCACCGAAGGCTTGGCAATTGGGGATAGTTTCCTACTGGCCACTTCAGGCAGGCTCTCACGTATCTCCATCATCGGTTGGGATATTTGGTCTTTCCTAGAGGTACCCAGATATGCAGATGATATTTATAAGGCCATGGTTGAGCTCTACGGGGATATCGCTCGCCTTGACTTTGACACAGCCCTGCGGGGCATGGTCGACGGGCAGATGCTCAAAGTCATCCGCCAGCCTGATGCCCCTGAGGACGCCCCGCTCCCCGATAACCGAACCTAGCCCGGTCAGGGCTTACTTCCCTGCGGCCACCTGCGGGTCTTTAATGGGGATCATTAGGAGCAGGCCGGCCAGGAGCACGATGATGATGCCGACGATGCCCCAGATTTGGCTGCCCATGATGGTGACGAAGATGCCGAAGAGGGCGGGGGCCAGGAAACTGGCTGCACGGCCGGTGGTGGAGTAGAGCCCGTAAATCTCACCTTCCTGGCCTTCCTCGACCAGGCGACCCAGGTAGGACCGGCCCGCTGACTGGGCCGGGCCGACAAAGGCGCACAGGGCAAGACCGCAGACCCAGAACATGGTGGTGGATGGCCACACCAGCAGGGGGACGGCTACCGCGATGAGGGCTACCAGCGAGAAGATAATGACGCGTTTGGGGCCAAAACGGTCGTCGAAGAAACCGCCCAGCATGGCTCCTACCCCTGCCACAATATTGCCGAAGATGGCAAAGATAATCACCTGGTTGGTGCTAAAGCCAAAGGAACCCGCCGCGAGGACGCCGCCAAAGGTGAAGATACCGTTGAGGCCGTCGCGGAAAACAGCGGACGACACCAGGAAGTAGAGGGTTGTGGGGGCCTGCCGGTAGAGCCTGACGACGGTGGCGAAAAGCTGTTTGTAAGAGGCGAGAATGCCGGTGCGGGGGGCGTCTGGATGCACCGTTTGCGGCAGGGAGCGCACCTTGAGAATCAGGGGCAGGGAGAAGACTAGAGCCCAGGCCGCCGAGAAGAGGGCAACAGCGCGGATGTTGAGGGCGCCGTCCTCCGTAATGCCCAGCAGGCCGGGGGAGATGAACCCCACGAGCACAAGGAGCAGGGCTACGATGCCGCCGAAATAGCCAGCTGCCCAGCCGGTTCCACTCATTTTGCCGATGGTATCGCGGGTGGAGATGGTGGGCAGGATAGCGTTGTAGTTGACCACAGCGAACTCATTGACCAGGTTGCCCAGGGCCAACAGGGCCACACCCCAGATAAGGTAGTCGGGGGAGGGTGTTACGAAGAAGCACAGGGCCATCAGAAGCACCAGGAGCAGGCTGTTGACGGTCAGCCAGAGGCCGCGGCGGCCGGTCACATCGGCCCGCTGGCCCGAGAGCGGGGCAAGTAGAGCGATGCAGAAACCTGCGATGGTGAGACCGGCGGAGAGGACGGCCGAGGTGTGCTCGGTGCTGCCAAAGCTGGAACTGGTGAGGTAGACCGTGAAGACGAAGGTCGTCATAATCGCGTTGAAGCTGGCGTTGCCCACATCCCACAGGGTCCAGGCGAAGAAGGTGGAGCGGGAGGCAGGGGCGGTAGCGGTGGCGCTGCCGGGTGCTGGTGTGGTCATGGCTATATGCTATCGGCCCGGTTGCTACTTGTGGCCTGTGAAACGGTTAAATGACGGTAAAAGTAAAGGCTGGCCCCGCTCTCCACTGAGCGGGGCCAGCCTTGCAGGCGGGACTACCGGCCGAGCTTAGACCTCAGCCTGGTTGCCTGATTCGGCCTTTGCCTCAATCTTGTGCTGGGCACGGGTGATGCTGACCTTGATGACGGTGCCAACCAGGCCGGTGATGAGGGACCAGAGGATGATGTCGCGCCAGCGCTCATCGTCGTCGGGGTTATTGGCGGGCGGCTCGTTGCCGGTGATTTTGGTCCAGGTTGCGCCCAGGACCTTGTTAGCCAGGGCAACGCCGCCGAGCGAGGCAGCGGTTCCTGCGATCTTGATGAGGGGGTTCATGAGGTTCCCTTTCGGTAGCTGATAGAGGCTCTGCAGAGAGCTACTGGCACTAACACTATCAGTACTGTGTAAATGTGGGCAGCTGGCTGCGGCTTCTGTCATAAAAGTTTGTATCTTTTCTTTGCCGGGCTGACCTGCCTATACTACAAAGGCGTTCAGAAGGAACGTCCGCCCACGGCGGAAACGACAGGGGAGCGCCCGCACGGGGCGCTGAGAGTGCACATGCAGACCCTCGAACCTGATCCGGTTAGTACCGGCGCTAGGGAGTCGAACAGAACGGCTGGTTTTTGCCTGCCGGTGCATGCCCCCTTTGCTGTACCACACCAAAGGAAGGCTTTATGTCTAAGAAAGCTGCGCTGACATGGCGCGTTAACGATATTGTAGTAGCCTCTGTGCTGGCTGTTGCCTGCGCTGTGCTCTTCTGGGCCTGGAATAACGGCGGCTACAACATGGCCCAAACCGCCTTGGCCCTGGCTCCCGAGTACGCCTCCCTAGTGGGCGGCACCTGGCTGATTGCGGGCGTCCTTGGCGGCTATATTATCCGTAAACCCGGCGCTGCCCTCTACACCGAGTTGCTGGCTGCGGTGATTTCTATGCTGCTGGGCAGTAGCTACTCTGTTGCCATCATTATCTCCGGCATTATCCAGGGCCTGGGTACCGAGCTGGTCTTCCTGCTCTTTGCCTACCGCGTCTGGAACCTGGGCACCGCCCTGTTAGCGGGTGCTTCTGCCGGTGCCTTTATGAGTATTTCTGAGCTCTTTATCTACTACGCGGGCGTCTTTGAGGGCTCCAAGGCTGTCACCTACGCGGTGTGCGGCATTATCTCCGGCACCCTGCTAGCTGGCCTGGTGTCGTGGCTTCTCACCCGTGCCCTGGTGACGACCGGTGTGCTCGATTCTTTGGCCGCTGGTCGTGCCCGCCGCCGGGCTAGCACCTCACCCCGTTCCCAGGCCTAGACCAGGGGCAGGCGCGTGCAGGTAGAGCAGGGGGCTCGCTTTGTGGCCCGTGATTTCGGCTGGCACCACCCCGGGCGGGCTACCCCTGCCTTTTCGGGGCTGAACTTTGAGATTGCCCCGGGGCAGAAGGTGCTCCTGGTGGGCCCTTCTGGCGCGGGCAAATCGACTCTGCTGCACGCCATGGCGGGTCTGCTTGTTGATGAGGACGACCAAACCCAGCTGGGGCAGCTGACCGTCAACGGGCAGGTTCCCACCGAGGCCCGCGGGGTCTGCGGGCTCATGCAGCAGGACCCCGAAAGCTCGGTGGTGCTGGCGCGGGTGGGCGATGATGTGGCCTTTGGGCCCGAGAACCTGGGGGTGCCCCGCGAGGATATCTGGGACCGGGTGACCTGGGCCCTGGACGCCGTCGGTTTGGGCTCCCTGCCCCTTGACCGTTCCACCTCGGCTCTTTCTGGTGGGCAGAAGCAGAGGCTGGGCTTAGCCGGCATCTTGGCTATGCACCCCGGTGCCCTGCTCCTGGACGAACCTACCGCCAACCTCGACCCGGCGGGCGTGCTTGAGGTGCGCGACGCCGTCCTGGCCGCCGCTGCCGCTTCGGGAGCTACCCTGGTGGTTATTGAACACCGGGTTGGTATTTGGGCAGAGCACGTTGACCGGGTGCTGGTGCTCGATGCTCAGGGGGGAATCAGCTTCGACGGCCCGTCTGCGCAGGTGCTGGAACAAGCCCGCGACCAGCTCATTGCCGGTGGGGTGTGGGTGCCCGGCTATGTGCCCCACCTGCCCCGGGCAGGGCAGGTGGGGGCGGACGTCCGCCCCGGGCAGGGAGAGGGCGGCTCCTCCCTGCTACTTGAGGCTCGCGAGGTGAGCCTGACCCGGCAGCTACCTACCCGTCGCCAGCGTAAGGAGCGCTCCCGCGCTATCGCCGCGGGGCAGGTGCCTACCCTCGATTTGCCCACCCTGGCTAGTGGAATCAACCTGACCCTTTCTTCCGGGGAGCACCTGGCTCTTTTGGGGCCCAACGGGGCCGGGAAGTCGACCCTGGCGCTGACCCTTGCCGGGCTAATCTACCCGGCTGCGGGGCAGATCTACGCCCATGCGGCACTCACCGCGGGCCTACCCGCCCGGCACCGTAGCTCCGACCCCGCTAGTTGGCCCGCGGCCGAGCTGGCTGACCGTATCGGTCTGGTCTTCCAGGAGCCGGAACAGCAGTTCCTTGCCCCCACCGTGCGCGCAGAACTAGAGTTTGGCCCCCGGCACCTGGCCCGTGTGCGCAAGGAGAAGATTGATGAAGACAGGCTGGCTGCCCGCACCGATGAGCTCCTTACCCGCCTGCGCCTTACCGACCTGGCTGACGCCAACCCCTTTACCCTCTCGGGCGGTGAAAAACGGCGGCTGTCGGTAGCCACGGCCCTGGCCACCGAACCGGCTATCCTGGTGCTTGATGAACCTACCTTCGGGCAGGACGCCACCACCTGGGCCGAGCTCGTCACCCTCATCAAAGAACTACTCGACCGGGGGCTGGCCGTTGTTTCGGTAACCCACGATACAGACTATGTAGCGGCCCTCGGCGGTACGCGCCTGATCCTGCAGAAAGCGGAACCCACCCATGGCTCTTGACCTTTTCGCGCTAGGCCCTGCCCACCGTAGCCGTGCCGGAAAGCTCAATGCGGGCACCAAACTGCTGGCTACCTTCCTGCTGTCGATAGGGCTGCTGCTCATCAAAGACTGGGGCACAGCCCTGGTGGTATTTGCTCTTGAACTGGCTCTGCTCAAAGTCTGGGGCGTGCAGCCTTTCGCCCTGCTGGCCCGCTTCTGGCCCCTGCTGATTGGTACCCTGCTCACCGGCTGGTCTACCTCGCTGATCGCCGATAAAACGGGGGAGACGGTACTCCAGGTGGGGTTCATCTGGATTACCATCGACTCCCTTGCCGTGGGTATATCCCTGATGGTTCGTGGCCTGGCCCTGATTCTTCCCAGCCTCTTGCTCATCACCACCACCGACCCTACCCACCTGGGTGACTCCCTGGCACAGACAGCTAAACTGCCGGCCCGCTTCGTCCTAGCCGCCTTGGCCGCCTTGCGCCTGCTGGGGCTCATGTTCAGCGAATGGCATACCCTGGGGCAGGCGCGGCGGGCACGCGGGCTAGGGGCAAGCGACTCCCTGCTTCGCCGCGTCCGCACCCTGGCCGGGCAGACCTTCGCCCTGCTGGTGCAGGCTATCCGGCGCGGCACCCGCCTGGCTGTCACTATGGAAGCCCGCGGTTTTTGTGCTGGGCCCCGCACCTGGGCCCGCGTTCCCGTCTATAGCAGGGATGATTCGACCTTCCTGCTGTGCTGTCTGGGAACGCTCATCATCGGCTATGTGACATCGAGCCTTGCTGGCACCCTCACCTGGGTGTGGCAGTAAAACATGACCTAAAAAGTCCAAAATCTTTAAGAAAGCCCGGGGTGCAGCGTTAGAGTGAAAGTATGTGCCCAGTCACCATACCCCACGCTGGGTGACCTCGGGTCAACGACTCCGAGCCCCCGACCAGAGGGCTCGAAACACGCTCGTGCCGCACATGGTGCTCGCATCAGGTGCTCCCGCTCCGCGGCCCCTAACGCCAGGTTGCCGCGGGAGCATCAGCGTTAAGGGTTAGGCTTGGAAGTATGACTACAACCGTTGTGATGCTAACTGAAGCCAACCCCGCCGGTGAGCTGGTTGACGCCACCGCCCCCCTCATCAACATCGAAGATCAGGGGCTGACCCGTGGCGACGGCGTCTTTGAAACCATGCTGGCCGCTAACCGCCGCGTCCGTAAATTTAAAGCCCACCTGACTCGCCTGGCCGGTTCCGCCCGTCTACTCGACCTGCCCCTGCCCGCTGAAGACAACCTGCGGGCTGCGGTGCAGCTAGCCGTCGACGCCGCTGCCCAGGGCCCCCAGACCGTGCTGGGTGAAGAGCACACCGTCAAAATCATCATCTCCCGCGGTACCGTTGAAGCCGGCCCCCACACCTGGGTGGCCGTGGCCCCGTCCTCACCCACGATTCTGCGTCAGCGCGAGCAGGGGGTGCGGGCTATGCTCCTACCGCGCGGCCACGACCCCGCCGAAGACTCCGCCTACCCCTGGCTCCTGGCCGGGGCCAAGACCCTTTCCTACGCCATCAACATGTCGGTATTGCGCTATGTGGGCAAACACGGTGCGGACGACGCTATCTGGGTGACCGACGACCGCCGTATTCTTGAGGGGGCAACCTCATCGGTGATCGTTGCCAAGACCGAGGGGCAGAAGAAGGTGCTCTACACCCCCGAACCGGCCCACGGCGTTCTGCCCGGCACCACCCAGGGCGCTATCTTTGCGGGTGCTCGCGCTGCCGGTTGGGAGCTCGGTTACGGGCCCCTCTACCCCCAGGACCTGCTGGAGGCGGACGCCGTGTGGCTGGCATCCTCGGTGCGTCTACTGGCGCCGGTCACCCACCTCAACGGCACTCCCGTGGCCACCGATAAGGAGCTGACCGAAGAACTGCTGGGCTACCTGGCGCGCAGCTAGCGGTGGGGTAGACATTCGCTAGGGCTTGGGCCGGTCAGTCGCGTAGTCGCTCTCGGCCCGCGGCGTAGTAGCCAGGCTTAGAGCGCTGAGGGCCGCAAATCCCACCATCGCGCAGGCCATGGGCAGGTAGGCGCTGCTGCCGCCCAGGGCAACCAGGGGTGAAGCTAGGCCACCCATCAGCGCCTGTACGGTGCCGAGCAGGGCGCTCGCGGAGCCCGCAATATGGCGGGCTTCGCCGAGTGCCAGGGCTGAGGCGTTACCAAAGACCATGCCGACTGAGGCGGTGAAGGCAAACAGCAGAACCATGGTGGGAACAAGCGAAGGGGTACCCAGTAGGAAGTAGCCCAGCAGGAGCAGGCTGACAGTCAGCAGGGAGCTGGTGCCAATGACGAGGAGCTTGCGCAGGGCAACCTTGCCCACCAGGGAAGTCATCACGGTGGAGGCAAGGACGATGGCCAGGGAGTTCAGGCCAAAGACGTAGGTGAAGTGGGTTTCGCTCAGACCCATGACGTTTTGCAGCAGGTAGGGCGAACCAGAGATATAGCTAAAGAGGGCACCGAAGGCCAGGACCATGGTCAGCATGAACCCCCGGTAGCGGCGGATTCGGGCCACCTCGATAATGCCGGCATAGGCTGAGAGCAGGGAACCGGTGCGGCGCTTGTTTGCCGGTAGGGACTCCTTGATGAAGAAGAGAACCAGCACCAGGGAAATAGAGATAATGACGCTAATGACCTTGAAAATATCGCGCCAGGTACCGTGAGCCAGCACGAAGCCGCCGATGAGCGGGGCGGCGACCGGGGCGATGCCGTTGATCATCATCATGATGCCTATCAGGCGGGCGGTCTGCAGGCCACTGGTGGAATCGGCCACGATAGCGCGGGCTAGCACCATGCCGATGGAGCCGGTAAAGCCCATCACGAAACGGGCCGCGATAAACAGCTCAATGGTCGGCGCAAAGACGCAGACCAGGGCTGAGAGGGCGCAGAGGGTTACACCAATGAGGAGGGGCAGACGGCGCCCGGTCTTGTCTGAAAGCGGCCCCACGATAAACTGCCCGGTGCCCATGCCCACCATGAAGGCGGTCAGGGTCAGCTGGGCGTAAGCGGTGGTGGTACCCAGATCAACCGCGATAGCCGGGAGCGCTGCCAGGTACATATCAATGGCCAGTGGGCCCACAGCCGTGAGCGAGGCCAGGGTAATAATTGCAATCGGCGGCAGGCCCCGATTAGGTGCGGCGGCTGAGGTCATCGGCGGTGGGTCTTCCTCTTGTGGGCGGTTTTCAACCCGTCCATTCTACGCCTGCCGGTTTCTTATTTGATAGGGAAACTAATGTGATGTTGCAGAAATGAAAAAATATGACCTACCGCTGAACATAGCGGACGCCCGCCCCGCATAGGCGCTTGCGTAGGCTGCCAGCAGGTCGGCTTCTTGTTCTGCCCACATGTCCCAGTAGGGGCGGTAGGTTTCTCCGTCCCGGGCTAGGGCCCGCTGCCTGCGGCGCGCGGTATCAAGCTCCACGAAAACACCCACATCGTGGGTGCCGGTCAGAGCTCCCACCCCCTCAGCGATGAGCACGCCGCCCGCCGCCTGCTGGGCAGCGGTAAAAGGGTGTGGTCCGGTTGTCTGAGAGCTACCCCAATCCCAGCCAAACCAGTGCGGGGCAGTCTCGGGGGAGTTGGCGCGTCCGTCCGCCACGGCCTCGGCAAGCTGCTGCCATACCAGGGCAGCCTGGGCCAGCCCGCTCCAGCCCTGGTAGAGGCCTTCTAAATGAAAGACCTCGGCTGCGATACCCCGCTTGCTCAACCAGGTAGCCAGCTCAGCAGTCAGGGTGGTTTTACCCGACCCGCTGCGTCCGTCAATCGCCACCAGCAGCGGCCGCCCACCCCGCACCTGCTGGTGGGCCCGCACCACCACCTCACCGAGTGAATCTAGCCCCGTTAGCTCAAGCACCCCGGCCTCCTTCACCTTTGCCATAACTACTGCCCTCAGGCTACCGCACTGGGGCGACCTGCTAAGCCATAATGAGAAACAAGCCAACCGGCTCCACCGACAACCAGGGGAACACATGAGCACCGAAGAAGCCCAGGGCACAGCCCTGCTCCACGCCAGCCAGCGCAGCCAAGCCACCCTCGCGGCCCTAGCCGCCCCCACCGCCCTGCGCTTCAACCTGCCTGAGGGCTACGCAGGCTCCCTCTACCGCTTCGCCCCGTTGGCGCCCGCTTCTATCGAGAACCTTTCCACCTGGCTCACCCAGCAGTTCTGGCGCAACCAAAACCCCTCCCTGCACGATGACCTGCGCACCCTTGCCGCAGCAGGTGACAACCTTCCTGCCCTTCTGGCAGATATCTAGGCCGGGAGCGGCGGCCTGCTCAACCGACTCTTTGGCGGCCAAAAGCGCCGCGCCGCAGAAGCTGCCAGCGCAGCCCTTGCTGAGCGGCTGGCATCCACCTCCGGTGCCCTCACCCGCCTCGAAACCGCCCTCGGCACCAAAACCATCGGAACCGTCACCGGCACCATGCCCCAGCCGAACGCCAAGCCGCCGTCGACAGGCTCAAGGACGCCGCCCCGGCTCTGTCCTACTGGCCCAAATCACCGCCGCAGGCGCTGGACTCAACATCCAATCAGCCTCCGTCGTCATCCTCGCCGAACCCCAGTTCAAACCCACCATCGAAGCCCAAGCCATCGCCCGCGCCCACCGCATGGGCCAAACCCACGCCGTCGATGTCTACCGCCTACTCGGCGCCAACACCGTCGACGAACGCATGATCGAAATCCTCAGCCTGGACGCTGCCGCGCCCGTGGCCGATAGTGAGGGGACGGCTGAGGGTTAGTTGCTGCGTGCCTGGGCGTGTTTGATGACTCCGGGCACAGCGTCCCGAATCATCTGGAAGGTTTCGTAGAAGTTGCTCATATCACCGTACCAGGGGTCGTAGATGCCCAGCCGGTCAAGGGGCTGCTCTGCGACAGCCGGGTCGAACTCGCGCATGAGTCGGACCTTGGCCGCAGCCTCGTCGTTAGGGGCTAGGCGCTTGAGGGCCCGGTAGTGGTTGGTGTCCATGGCTAGAAGCAGGTCGTAGCGGTCAAAATCGGCCCGGGTGAACTGCTGGGCTCGGTGGGAGCCGGTATTGATGTTGAGCTCATCGAGCACCTTCTTGGCCCGGTGGTCGATGGGGTTGCCCTCTTCTTCGTTAGAAATGCCGCTGGAGGCGACCTCTACGGCGAGCCCTGCCTGGGTGGCAGCCTGCTTGATGAGGTACTCGCCCATGGGGGAGCGGCAGATATTTCCGGTGCATACAGTCATGATTCGATACATACTCACTATGTTCCCATGAAGCTTTCGGGAAAAGGTGGGCGGGCAGGGAAGCTGAATAAAAGTGGTAAAAAGTTCGCTCTAAGGCGGAAAATAAGGGCAACCTGTGTATAGTCTTACAGGTACACACACTTGATGGTGGCTCTTAGGCAAGAAGGTTTGCCCGGTTCATACAGCAGTGAACTGAGAAGAGCAGCACCAGACACCCAGTTTCTTGAGTTCTTTCGAGATGACAAAAGCCCCGCAGGTCACACACCTGCGGGGCTTTTGCGTACCTCACCTAAAATCTGCTTCTCGTGACCGTACATATGTATATGTGGCGGTGGCTGCAACATGTTGCGTTCACGAACGGGTGCTACGGGTCGAGCTCGAAACTGGCGGCAAAGGAGCCCAAAGATAGCACAGGAAGACGTAAACACCGCACGAAATATAACCAAGCTGACCATTATCACCAGGAAAGTTGGCTAGCACACACTATATGTGCGAAGGGTGTGATTCTCCATGACCAACCAGCCCACTACGCCAGACCTCAATCTGCCTCCCGCCGGGCAGGCAGCATTTACTGATGGGGTTGCGCAACCCGTACCTGGCACTCAGGCGCCCGATACCCTTATTGGCAGCCCCATGCCTCAGCCTCCCGCTGGCCCGAAAAAGAAAAACATGGGTCTGCTTGTTGGAGGGATGTTGGCTATCGGTATTGCCATAGCTATCCTGTCGGGGCTTATGATCTCCGGCGTCTTCGGTGGGTAGAGAACACCTTCTGTAGGTTCTAGAACGCAGTGCGTTGCCCCTTGGTTGCGCTGGGGTCTAGCGCAACTTTGCCGAGTCAGCACCTCCTTGTTGTGGGGTGCCGACTTTTTGTGTTCATTTTCAGGGTTTTAAAAGGTGTGGACGCCGTCACCCGCCTTTGCCTTGCAAGGGCGGGGCGGGCGTCCGTCCGCTCCCCCACTAGTTTAAATTTTATCTGCGCAAAAAAGTTGAGTCTTTTTGACTCAGCTCTGTTGACTTCTGTTTAAAACATGGCAAACTAGATATCAAGACAAACGAGTTGAGTCCACGCGACTCAACTTGTTTGAAAGATGTACAGATAACCAAACCATAAGGAGTAAACATGTCACGTGCAGTAGGTATTGACCTCGGTACTACCAACTCAGTTGTATCAGTCCTCGAGGGTGGTGAGCCCACCGTCATCGCCAACGCAGAAGGCGCCCGCACCACCCCCTCCGTCGTAGCTTTCTCAAAGGACGGCGAAGTTCTGGTCGGCGATGTCGCAAAGCGCCAGGCAGTCACCAACGTTGATCGCACCATCGCTTCCGTCAAGCGCCACATGGGCACCAACTGGACCACCGACATCGACGGCAAGAAGTACACCGCCCAGGAAATCTCAGCCCGTACCCTCATGAAGCTCAAGGGTGACGCTGAAGCCTACCTGAACGACAAGGTCACCGACGCCGTCATCACCGTCCCTGCCTACTTCAACGATGCCGAACGTCAGGCCACCAAGGAAGCTGGTGAAATCGCGGGTCTCAACGTCCTGCGTATCGTCAACGAGCCCACCGCAGCAGCCCTGGCCTACGGCCTCGACAAGGGTAACGAAGACGAACTGATTCTGGTCTTCGACCTCGGTGGCGGTACCTTCGATGTCTCCCTGCTCGAAGTTGGCAAGGACGAAGACGGCTTCTCCACCATCCAGGTACGCGCAACCTCCGGCGACAACCGCCTGGGTGGCGACGACTGGGACCAGCGCATCGTCGACTTCCTGCTGGAGCAGGTCAAGTCCAAGACCGGCGCCGACCTTTCCAAGGACAAGATTGCCCTGCAGCGCCTGCGTGAAGCCGCAGAGCAGGCCAAGAAGGAACTGTCTTCTGCAACCTCCACCAACATCTCCCTGCAGTACCTGTCCGTCACCCCTGAGGGCCCTATCCACCTGGATGAAAAGCTGACCCGCGCCAAGTTCCAGGACATGACCGCAGACCTGATCGAGCGCACCAAGAAGCCCTTCAACGACGTGATTGCTGAAGCTGGCGTCAAGGTTTCAGACATCGCCCACATCGTGCTGGTTGGTGGCTCAACCCGCATGCCCGCCGTCACCGAGGTCGTCAAGGAACTCTCGGGTGGTCGCGAGCCCAACAAGGGCGTCAACCCCGACGAGGTCGTCGCCATGGGCGCAGCCCTTCAGGCAGGCGTTCTGAAGGGTGAGCGCAAGGACGTTCTGCTCATCGACGTCACCCCCCTCTCACTCGGCATCGAGACCAAGGGTGGCGTGATGACCAAGCTGATCGAGCGCAACACCGCGATCCCCACCAAGCGTTCCGAAACCTTCACCACCGCTGAAGACAACCAGCCCTCAGTATCGATTCAGGTCTTCCAGGGCGAGCGTGAGTTCACCCGCGACAACAAGAACCTGGGTACCTTCGAACTGACCGGCATCGCACCCGCCCCCCGCGGCGTCCCCCAGATTGAAGTTACCTTCGACATCGACGCCAACGGCATCGTGCACGTCTCAGCTAAGGACAAGGGCACCGGCACCGAGCAGTCTATGACCATCACCGGCGGTACCTCCCTCTCCAAGGAAGACATCGACCGTATGGTCAAGGACGCCGAGGCTCACGCTGAGCAGGACAAGGCCCGCCGCGAGGCAGCCGAGACCCGCAACGCTGCTGAGAACACCGCTTACTCCATCGAGAAGCTCATCAAGGACAACGACGAGAAGCTGCCCGAGGACGTCAAGGCCGAGGTTCAGGCCGACGTTGACGCCCTGAAGGCTGCCCTTGAAGGTGAAGACGATGACGCCGTCAAGGCCGCTTTCGAGAAGCTGCAGGCATCTCAGACCAAGCTGGGCGAGGCTCTCTACGCTCAGGCCCAGGCAGATGCAGCAGCCGGTGAAGGTACCAAGGCTGAAGACGAGGACGTCGTTGACGCCGAAGTAATCGATGAAGAAGACGAGAAGAAGAACTAATCATGGCTGAGAACACCAACGAGCCCGTCGACAACCAGCCCGAGGGTACCGACCCTCTGGAGGAAGCCTTCGCCGCCCCGGCTGCTGAAGACCACCCCGAGCCCGAAGGTGTAGCTGCTGACGCTGCGGCAGGCGAAGAGTCTGCCGCGACCGAGGTCGGCGATAGTGCAGAGGCAACCGATAACGCTGATGCGGCTCTTGCCGCCGAGCGTCTTGAGGATTTGCGCCGCCTTCAGGCCGAGTTCACCAACTACAAGAACCGCACCACCAAGGAAAAGGACCAGCTGCGCGATTTCGTTATCGCCGACCTGGTTGCCGCCCTGCTGCCTGTCATCGACGATATCGATGCCGCCCGCAAGCACGGCGACCTTGAAGAAGGCCCCTTCGCCGCGATTGCCAATAAGCTCGAAGAAACCCTGACCAAGCAGGGTCTTGAGCGATTCGGCGAGGTTGGCGAACCCTTCGATCCCCAGGTGCACGAGGCTGTACTGCAGCAGCCCACCAGCGAGGTTGAGCCTGATTCAGTCTCCATGGTCCTGCGCAACGGTTACAAGGTGAAGGACCGCGTGGTTCGCACCGCCCAGGTAGCCGTAGCGGTAGCAGAATAAGGACGCGGGCGGGCACCCGGCCTGATACGTCAGGCTGGGTGCCCGCCCAGTTCTACCCCCTAAAAGACACAAGATCTACCTCGGAAGGAGAGGCATATGGCGAGCGAAAACTGGCTCCATCAAGATTTTTATAAGGTACTAGGCGTAGCCGAGGATTCCTCCGAGGCAGATATCAAGAAGGCCTACCGCAAACTGGCCCGCAAGTACCACCCCGACCAGAACCCCGGCGACGAGGCTGCTGAGAAGAAGTTCAAGGAGGTCTCAGAGGCCTATGACGTGCTCTCAGACCCCAAGCAGAAGGAAGAGTACGACCAGATCCGTAAATACGGGGCCGCAGGCTTCGGCGGGGCTGGCGGCGGCTTCTCTGGTGGGTTCCCCGGCGGTGCAGGTGGCTTCCCCGGCAGCGGTGCTGGTGGCATCAACATTGAAGACCTGCTGGGCGGCATGTTCGGCGGCGGTGCTGGCTTTGGCGGGGCCGGACGCTCCGCCGGTGGTTTCCCTGGCGGTGTGGGTGGGTTCCCAGGCGGTGGCTTCTCAGCTCCCAAGGGTGAGGACGCCACTACCAGCGCCCGCATCACCTTCCAGCAGGCCTACGATGGCGCTGAGGTCTCGGTGTTCCGCCCCGGTGGCTCTCAGGCCCAGGTTCGCCTGCCGCGCGGCGTCAAGGACGGCCAGAAAATCCGTGCCCGAGGCAAGGGGCACCCCGGTGCCGGTGGGGCAGGGGACCTGATCGTCACCGTCCGCGTAGATTCTCACCCCGTCTTTGACCGCGAGGGCGATAACCTGCTCGTGCGCGTGCCCGTCACCCTGGAAGAAGCCGTTAAGGGCGGCGTCATTGAAGCCCCCACCCTCGACGGTGGGAGCGTCAAACTCCGTCTGGCTGCCGGTTCGCCGTCCGGGCGTAAGCTGCGTGCTAAGGGCCGCGGCTTCGTGACCAAGAAAGGCACCGGCGATATGCTGGTCATCCCCGAGGTACAGCTGCCCACCAACCTCACACCCGAAGCTGAGGCAGCTCTCGATGCCTTCTTCGCGATTGCGCCTCAGACCAACCCCCGTGAGGACCTGCTGAGGAAAGCTGGTGACTAAGAATGGCTCTCGAATCTGACCGCCCGGTCTTCGTTATCTCTGTAGCTGCCGAACTTGCCGGTATGCACCCGCAGACCCTGCGCCAGTACGACCGGCTAGGGCTGGTGCAGCCCCAGCGTGCACCGGGGCGGGCCCGCCGCTACTCCGAGCGCGACGTGCAGAAACTCCAGGAGGTTCAGGAACTTTCCCAGTCCGGTGTCTCCCTCGAGGGTATTAAGCGCATTATGCAGCTCGAGAACCAGGTGGAGGCCTTGCGGGCCCGCATGAGCGAGCTGCAGGCTGAAAATGAGGCCCTACGTAATCGTCTGCAGGACGGCTCCCGCGTCTTCGCTGCCGGAACCTCAGGTGGGGCTGTGCACCTGGCCCGGGGCAAGCGTCCGGCTGTCCGCCAGACCTCCCAGGCCGTGGTGCTCTACCGGCCGCGCTAAACCCGACCCCTAGACCCTGACTGTAACGATGGTGCCATCTGCGCGAAAGAGATTCGTGCTGATGGCAACCATCGCTACATTTAAGACATGGCTACTCGCCGCGCCACAAAAAACTTTCGGAATAAAGTAATGTAGGCTGGTGTTGAACCTCCTGTAAACGATCAACACAGCACCGAAAGGTAATCGAAATGACCAGCATCAGCACCGCCCCCGATCTACGCCCCAGCCTGCCCAGCGTTGATAACACCGCCTTCCAGATGGGGCTAGACACCTTCGGCGACACCACCGCCGACCTGGCAGGCAACCGCCTGCACCATGCCCAGGTGATTCGCAACGTCCTAGAGCAGGGCCAGCTCGCTGACCGTGTAGGCATCGACTTCTTCGGCATCGGTGAGCACCACCGTCCTGACTTCGCCGTCAGCGCCCCCGACACCATCCTGGCGGGCCTGGCAACCTCCACAGAGCGCATCCACCTGGGCTCGGCCGTCACCGTCCTCTCATCCGATGACCCCATCCGCGTCTACCAGCGCTTTGCCACCATCAACGCCCTCAGCAACGGCCGCGCCGAAGCTGTACTGGGCCGAGGCTCCTTCACCGAGTCCTTCCCCCTCTTCGGCTACAAGCTCGAAGACTACAACTCCCTCTTTTCTGAGAAGTTCGACCTCTTCACCAAAATCATCACCCAGGAGCCCCTCAACTGGAACCCCGGCAATCGTGAACCCCTGGTGAACCAGGAGATTTACCCCAAGACCGAGGGAATTCTCAAGCACTGGCTGGCCGTTGGCGGCAGCCCGGAATCTGTTGCCCGCGCGGCCCAGTACAAGACCCCGCTCATGCTCGCTATCATTGGCGGGCCGGCTGAACGCTTCAAGCCCTACACCGACCTCTACCGCCGGGCCAACGAGCAGCTGGGCAACGGAACCCTGCCCATTGCTGTGCACTCACCCGGCCACATCGCCGACACCGACGAAGAAGCCCGCAAACAGCTGCGCGAGCACTGGATTGCCGGACGCAATAAGATCGGTGCCGAGCGCGGCTGGGGCCAGGCGGGGGAGCGCGAATTTGAGCACGAAATTGAACACGGTGCCCTGTACGTAGGTTCGCCCGAAACCGTCGCGCAAAAAATTGCCGATACCGTTCAAAAGCTGGGCATCAACCGCTTTGATCTTAAGTTCTCTAACGGCGCTCTGGCCCACGAGCACTCCATGAGCTCGATTGAGCTTTACGGCACCAAGGTGATGCCGCGCGTGCGTGAACTGCTGGCAGAAGCTCGGTAAGGACGCCGCCAGTAAGATGTAGAGAATACCGGCTAGTCAGCAGGTACACAGGGTAAGACGATATAGGTCTTCCTGTCCTTGAGTCGCTATAGTTGAATGGCGCCCCACCGCAGTGCACACGCCTGCGGCGGGGCGTCCTTATTCATCACGCAGCTGCGGTGCTCCCTCGCCCGCAGCGACCTGTATCAAGGACACCACATGACCTTTCAAGACGTCTTGAGCGCTATTAGCTCCCTCATCTGGGGGCCCTTTGTGCTGATACCGTTGCTTCTTGGCACCGGTATCTACCTGACGGTGAGGCTGGGCTTTATCCAGCTCACCAAACTACTTGTCGCTAACCGTCTAGCCTTCTTTGAACGCAAGGACGACGGCGCCACCGGCGGCGACATCTCCCAGTTCCAGTCCCTCACCACCGCCCTAGCCGCGACGGTTGGCACCGGTAATATCGTCGGCGTTGCCACCGCGATTTCTATCGGTGGCCCCGGTGCTCTCTTCTGGATGTGGGTCACCGCCATTTTCGGTATGGCCTCCAAGTACTCCGAAGCCTTCCTGGGCGTGCGCTACCGCACCACAGATGCCAAGGGGGAAGTATCGGGCGGCCCCCAGTACTACCTCCAGCGCGGTATCAAGGGCCCCCTGGGTAAATTCCTAGCCCTCTTCTTCGCGGTAGCCGCCGTGCTGGCGTCCTTCGGCATCGGTAATACTGCCCAGGGAAACTCCATCGCCCACAACCTTGAAGACACCTTCCACCTGCCCGCAGCCCTCACCGGCATCGTGCTGGCTCTCATCACCCTCTTCGTGCTGATGGGCGGTATCAAATCTATCGGGCGGGTGACCAGCGCCTTCGTGCCGGTCATGATTCTCTTCTACGTGGGCGGGGCCCTCTATATTCTGGGTGTGCACGCCGCTGACCTGCCCGCGGCCTTCGGCCAGATTTTTGCGGACGCCTTCACCGGATCCTCCGCGGTCGGTGGCTTTGTAGGTTCCACCCTCATGTATGCAGTGCAGTACGGCGTCGCCCGCGGTATTTTCTCCAACGAATCTGGCATGGGCTCTGCCGCTATCGCCGCATCAGCCGCCCAAACCACCCACCCGGTGCGCCAGGGCATGGTATCGATGACCCAGACCTTCATCGACACCATCATCGTGGTCTCCTGTACCGGCCTGGTGCTGGTTGTCACCGGTATCTGGCATGCCAGCGACCCTGTAAGCGGCGAGCAAATCTCTGCTTCCGTGATGACCAGCCAGGCCTTCGCCTCGGTGATTGGCCCTGCGGGAAGCTGGATCGTGACCATTGGCCTGGTCATGTTCGCCTACTCCACCATTCTGGGCTGGGCCTACTACGGCGAACGCAACATCGAGCGTCTCTTCGGCCGCCGCGGCGTTACCCCCTACCGCCTTTTCTTCGCGGTGATTGTCTACTTCGGTTGCACCATGGAACTCACCGTGGCCTGGACCTTCTCAGACATCGCCAACGGGCTCATGGCCATTCCTAACCTGATTGGCCTGCTCCTTATGACGGGGCTAATCGTGAGGGAAACCAAGTACTACCTGGCCAACGACCCCAAGCTCACCGCATCTAAGGCCGAGATTGACGCCTTTATGCAGGGGCACCCCGGAGCGATTGACTCCTACGAGAAAACGGGGCAGTAAGAAAACCCTCAGCGTATAAAAGAGGCGGGTATCCGCCGCATCCCATAGGTGTGCGGGTACCCGCCTCTTTTACACAGCTAACGGATTTTTATCGACGAATGTAGGTCAGGTCGTGGGCCCTGCGGCCCGCTTCACCTGCCTTGCGTTCGAAACTGGTAACCACGCGTCCGTCCCAGCGAGGGGCCCAGCCGCCAACAGGGTCTTCCTCGGTGGTGTTTTCACCGGCGTGGGCATTGGTGAACTCGGGGTGAGCATCAAGTACCTCGCGCATGACCAGGGCATATTCTTCCCAGTCGGTGGCCAGACGCCAGATACCACCGGGCTTGAGAACCCGGGCTACCTTATCTGCAAAGGCAGGGGAGACCAGACGACGCTTGTGGTGGCGAGCCTTGTGCCAGGGGTCGGGGAAGAAGACCCAGAGCTCATCAACAGAAGACTCTTCGAGTAGGTTATCGAGCAGCTCGGGGGCGTTGGCTTGAGCTACACGCACGTTCTCGGCCCCGGCCTGCCCCATCTTCAGGAGCAGGTCAGCGATACCGGGGGTATAGACCTCAACAGCCAGGAAGTTAGCCTCGGGCACCTGGGTGGCACGATTGACGATGGCCTCGCCCAGGCCGGAGCCGATTTCAACAACGAGAGGGGCGTCGGTGCGTCCGTACAGGGTCTGCTGGTCAAAGACCGCGCCCTCAGCGACCGAGGTGTCGCCGATGTTGCGGGGCAGGTCAAGCACATGAGTGGGGGCGTAGGTATCCCAGGCCTTCTGACGGCGGGCGGTCAGGCGGTCTCCGCGGCGAACAAAGGAATAGGGCTGGCGATGGAATTTTTCGGGGACGGGGGCCGAGAGGTCTTCTCCGGCGGCCGCCCGGGCGGCCTTATCAGCCAGATCTGCTTTTTGTTTGTGGGTTTCCATAGCTTTCATTCTAGCGGTGGCCGGGCAAGAAAAAGCGGGGTGCAAGCAGCTGCTCATACCCCGCCGAAAAGAAGAGACTCTAGGAGGCCAGGAAACCGGTGACGGTACCCATGAGCTCAGAGTTGTCGTCGTAGTCGCCCTGGTTATCGTCGATAACGGTAGCTGCTACGAAAAGTTCGTAGTCAACATTCCAGAAGGGCTTCTCAACGTAGTAGCGCAGGGGAATGGTGACGGATGCGCCGGGGACCAGGGTGCCTGCGTAAACCCAGGCGTAAGTGGGGCCGTTAGGGTTGGCCTGGCCAGTGTAGGCGAAGGTAACCAGGGGGTTCACAGAGTTGACCTGGGTGCCGATAGAGGCCAGGGAGTTAACGTCGGTGCGGACGTCCTTCATCTGGGTTAGCAGGATACCGCTGGGGTTAACAGCGGGTACGGTGCCAACGTTGGTGATGGTCATGCTGTCCGGCAGGGAGCCGTAGCTCTGGGGGGTAGTGCCATCCTTGCCCACGTAGATGCCAACGTTCTTGACCGGCTCGAAAGTGTCCCAGTCAATCAGGGGCTGGGCCAGCTCAATGGCCAGGTCGGTGTCGCCCTCGGGGAGAGCACTAGCGGCGTAGGCGGGGACGGCGGTGGTGGCCAGGACGGCCGGGGCAGACCAGAGGCCAGCCTTGACGATGGTACGACGCTGGGTTTTAAGAGTCATGCTTATCTGTTTCTGTTCCTTGTGTGTGTCTGATGTTTTAGTTGAAGCGTCCTGCGGCAATCAGGCGGTCCATGTTCCGTTCGGCAATCGCGGTGATGGTAACGAAGGGGTTAACACCAACCTTACCGGGAATGAGGGAGCCGTCCATGACAAAGAGACCGGGCACGCCCTTAACTTCACCGTTGAGGTCGGTGGTTTCGCCCAGGACCGCACCGCCTAGGGGGTGGTAGGTGAAGTAGTCGGCGAAGGTCTTGCCGTTCAGGAAGAGGCCGGTGTTGTAGGAGGTGCCGGGGTTGGCTGCGTTGAGCTTGTCCATGAAGGCCTTGGCTGCGGCAACACCGGGGGCTGCCTTGGCGGCGTCCCAGTCTAGGTCGATGTTGCGGGTGTTGGGGTTCCAGGTGAACTTGCCGAAGTTGGGGTTGTTGGTGATGGCCAGGTAGAGGCCGATACGGAGGTCTACACCGGCGGGGAAGGGGGCCAGTTCGGCGAAGATGGAGTTGGTGGAGTTATCCCAGTTGGTGATGCCCATGGCGGGGATACCGGACTGGTAGGTGCCGGTGGCGGTGTTCATGTTGCGGGCTACCATGATGTTGCCGTTGGGGCCCCAGGAGCTACCCAGGGTGGAGGGCAGGTTCTTGATGGTGCCGGTGCCCTGGGCGCGGAGGAGCAGGCGGTTGGTGCCGACCGAGCCGGCGGCCATGACTACTCGGTCGTAGGTGCGGGAGGTAACGCTGAGGACCTTGCCGCTGAAGTCGATGGTGCGCAGAATCAGGTTGAAGCTGCCGTCGGACCGCTGGGAGATGGAGGTAACCTCAGTCATGGTAGTCAGGTTGACCTTGCCGCTGGCGAAGGCCTTGGCCAGGATGGTCTTGGGCAGGGACTTCTTGCCGTGGTCGTTACCGAAGATGACCTGGCCTCCCAGTGCAGACTTAGCGACTCGCTCGAAATTTTCCTGGCGCATATAGTCCCAGTCGTAGACGTTGGGGACGAAGCGATGCTGGAAACCGGCTTTCTTGGCCTGGGAGGCCCCTAGGCGGGAGAAATAGTACCACTTGGAGGTACCAACGATGTCGCTGGGGGGTGCAGTAACACCCAGATTGGTATTGGCCCGGGGGAAGTAGGTGGAGTACATCTCTGCGGCGTCTACCATGGGCATGACCTGCTCAAAGTAGGAGCGCTCGGGGGTGACGGCCATACCGCCGTTGGCCAGGGAGCCACCACCGACACCCTTACCTACGTAGACCTTCATGTTGGCGAAACGCTCAACACCCAGGACGCCGGCGCCGGGGGTGATGCTGCGGTTGACGAAGTCGAAGCCTGCGATGTTGGACAGAGGCATGTCGGTGCGGTTTTCAAACCACATGGAGCGGCTGGTGGGGTCGGTCATCTGGTCGAAGACGTAGCCGTCGGACTGGGGGGCCATGTCGCCCCAGTCGGCGCCCATCTCGATCATGTCGACGGTGTAGCCCTTTTCGGTCAGGGCGCGGGCGGCTACAGCGCCGCCGTAGCCGGAACCGATGATAGCGATACGCTGCTGGCCGTTGGCGTGGGCGTTAGTGGTGGTTGCTGCGGTCAGGGCGGACGCGGCGGATGCAGCTGCGGTCAGCTTCAGGGCTGAGCGACGGTTTGAGGTAAATGACATGGGTGTGTCCTCTTCTAAGTACAGGTGCGAAACCGAGTGGGTAGCGCTCGTAAGCCTTGGGGGAGGCCGCGAGAGCTTTGTGGGCTATTTCGTGAGTATTCTGCGGAATATTTTCAGAATGCGAAAAGTCCTGTCCCCATTTTAGCGGTATTTTGGGTGCGCTTACGTCGCGCGATGTAAGAGACAGGAGGGTCTATTGCGTTCTTCTGTGCTGGAAAATTTATCGCCAGGAGCAGATGGTGTCGCAGACCTGTCTAAATAGGGAAGATATGCAAAGGGATGAAGCGGCTTTCATGTTTTTCAAAAAGAAGTAATGCTTGATGAATCAAGGGAAATTTAAAAAGACAGCCTTCGGGTGGACGGCTCCTCGCGCTTATTTTTAAAAACCATCTGTGCTACTTCATGAGTCAAATTTGTGTGATGGATACGAAAAATTATTTTGAGCTGCTCGCTGAGTCATCGATGGCCCGCGGGTCGGTGGGGGTGCCAAAAGTGGGCTTTGCCTGCTGAATGATGGGCAGGGAACCGGTCTGTAGGGGGATGCTGCCGGTGTTGACCTCTTCGAGGGTGACGTTGTAGACCTGGGGCTGGGAACTCTGGGCTGCATTATCGGCAATCATTTTTTCAGTGATTATTTTGAGGCTGGTGGTATCGGGGTGTTCTAAAACCGGGTTCTTCTGGGAGAGGTCAACCTCATGGTCGATTTGGGCGTCCAGGCCGCCGAGATGGCCGTACATGAAGCTGTCGATGTTATCGACGGTCGCTTCAAAGTTAGGGTCGTGGGTGAGGTACTTCTTGGTTTCGCGGGCTACAAGACCGGAGAGCAGCAGTAGGCCGATGAAGTTGGGGATAGCCATCAGGCCGTTCATGATATCTGAGAAGGTAAAGACCAGGGTAAGCGGTGCAAGAGCGCCCAGGCCGCAGACAAGAGCAAAAATCATGCGATAGCCCACGATGGCTTTGGCGCCCCCGCCGAGCGACTCAAGGGCACGTTCGCCGTAGTAGGACCACCCGAGCACGGTGGAGTAGCCCAGGAGCACCAGGCAGAAGGTAACGACGTAGCCACCCCAGTTGCCGGGCAGACCGGTGGCAAAGGCAATCGAGGTTGATGTAGCCGGGTCATCGCCCCGCCAAGCGCCCGTTGTGAGCAGAATGAACCCCGTCATTGAGATCACCACGATGGTATCAACAAAGGTTTGAGTCATGGACGCTAGCCCCTGGCGTACGGGGCGGGAAGTGGTTGCCACCGCTGCAGGAATGGCTGCGGTACCCATGCCCGACTCGTTGGAGAACAGCGAGCGCTGGGCGCCGACCTGCAGGGCAAAAATCATTCCGGCGCCGACGGCTCCGCCTAGGGCGCCCTCGCCGGTAAAGGCGCCTCGCATAATCATGGCAAAGGCCTCCGGGAGCATGTGGGCGTTGACGGCCACAATATAGGCCCCAAATCCCAGGTAGAGCAGAATCATGAGGGGCACGCAAAGGGCTGTGACCTTTGAGACGGTTTTGATGCCGCCGAGTAGGGCTGCTGCTGTTCCTAGGGCAAGGACGCCTGCGGTGAGGTAGGGCGGAATGTTGAAGGAGTGTTCTAGGTTGGCTGAGATGGCGTTTGCCTGGGTCATGTTTCCGATGCCGAAGCAAGCAAAGACGCAGCAGACAGCGAACATGGTAGCGAGGAATTTTCCGAAGCGGTTGGGGATGCCTCGTTGCAGGTAGGCTTGGGGGCCGCCGGTGAGCTCGCCCATTTTGTCGCGGTGGCGGAAGCGGACGCCGAGGAAGCACTCGGTGTATTTTGAGGCCATACCGAAAATGGCGGTAATCCACATCCAGAAGAGAGCTCCGGGGCCGCCGATGCTGAGGGAGAGGGCTACGCCAACGATGTTGCCGGTGCCTACGGTGGCGCCTAGGGCTGTGCTCATGGCCTGGAAGGAGGATATTTCGCCTTTGGCTCCTTCTTGTCGGGAGCGGCACCCGAACTGCAGGCTCATGGCCTTGGTGAAGAGCCTGAGCTGGATGAGGCCCAGGCGGATGGTGAGGAAGATGCCGGTGCCAATCAGCAGAGGCAGTAGGAGGAAGGGGCCCCAGATGAAGCTGCTGGCTGTGTCGAGTGCTTCTTGCAGGGTGCCCACGGGTCTATCCTTTTCCTTCTCTATGGTCTAGCGCTTGTTAATTTATCACACAGCTGATGATGAGCCTGCTTCCTGTTGGTTTATTTAAGACATAGAAAACCGCCCCGCTCCTAGTAAGGAGCGGGGCGGTGAAACAGGGAGTTGCTTGGGGTTACTTCTTCTTGCTTGAGAAGAGTAGGGCCAGACCTGCGCCGAGCAGAACAACGTCCTTAGCCATGGCGGTGCCCTCCTGAGTGGGGCGGATGCCGTCCTTTTCAGTCATGGAATCAATGCCGAAGTACATGCTCAGCAGACCGCCTGAGAAAGCGGTCAGGCCCAGGCCTGCCAGCTTGGGGGAAACGAAAGGGGTCAGCAGGGCTGCGCCCAGGGCGGTTTCACTGACGGCAAGGGCCTTGCCGAACTGCTTATCGGAGAGCTTGGCTACCTGGGGCACGCCGGCTGAAGCCATGCCCTTGAGGTAACCGTAGGTGGCCTCGTCCATGGAGAGCTTGCCGATGCCTGAGTTGAGGACCAAGGCGCCGGTAGTCAGGCGGAGGGCTGCATTTGAAAGCTTGGGCATGAGAAATCCTGTCGATAGGGGCCTCGGAATCGCACGGCAACCCGAGAAAATTTTTGTTTCCGTGTAAAGATTCTAGCGTGGTGGTGGCGGCTTGAACAGTGGGAAAGAGCGGCCGAGCGGAGGCCCGGGGCAACCCTGCACGGAAAAACACCCCTGCTAGAAGGACTACACTTGACCTGAACTATAACAAAATACCGGTCTGGAAAGGCATGCAATCCCTGCTCTCCCCGCAGAAGAGGGGCCGTGTTCGTTCCCGGCAGGTCTTTGACTCTTCTAAGGGGGCGCTCATGGCTACAGCCGAGCACACACCTGAACCGCAGGCGGCAGAAGGCCTGCAACGCGGTCTTTCGAACCGTCACATCCAGCTCATTGCCATCGGTGGCGCTATCGGCACTGGCCTCTTTATGGGCTCGGGCAAGACCATCTCACTCGCAGGTCCCTCCCTGCTGCTGGTCTACGCCATCATCGGTGCCGTAATCTTCCTGGTGCTCCGCGCCATGGGTGAGCTGCTGCTGTCAAACCTCAACTACAAGACCTTCAACGACTTCATCACCGACCTGCTGGGCCCCAGCGCTGGCTTCCTAATGGGCTGGTCCTACTGGTTTACCTGGGTCGTTATCGGTGTTGCAGATATTATTGCTATCACCAGCTACGTCCACTTCTGGTGGCCCGACCTTCCGGCTTGGATTCCAGCTCTCTGCCTGATCGGCCTGTTGCTGGCTCTGAACCTACCCAGCGTGAAGAACTTCGGCGAAATCGAGTTCTGGTTTGCCCTCATCAAAATCGTGGCAATCGTCCTTCTCATCATCGTGGGCCTAGTCATGGTCATCGCTGGCTTTACCTCCCCCAACGGTGATAAGGCCTCCGTTGCAAATCTTTGGAGCGACGGCGGCTTCTTCCCCATGGGCGCAAGCGGCTTTTTCGCAGCCTTCCAGATTGGTATCTTTGCCTTCCTGGGTGCTGAACTGATTGGCACCACTGCCGCTGAAACCAAGGACCCCACCAAGACCCTGCCCCGCGCCATCAACGCGGTGCCGGTCCGTATCATCATCTTCTACGTGCTGACCCTGGCCGTAATTCTCATGGTCACCCCCTGGCGCAACATCGACCCCAACCAGAGCCCCTTCGTCGAAATGTTCACCCTGGCGGGTCTGGGCTTTGCCGCCCACCTGGTGAACTTCGTGGTGCTCACCAGTGCGACCTCGTCCGCTAACTCGGGTATCTTCTCGACCTCCCGTATGATTTACGGCCTGGCCCAAAGCGGTAGCGCCCCCGCCATCTTTGGCAAGCTCTCGAAGAGCGGCGTGCCCCGCAACGGTCTCTTCCTGACCACCGTGCTGCTCTTCTCGGGCCTGATTCTGCTCTACTCGGGTGACTCCCTCATCGCGGCCTTCACCCTGGTGACTACCGTAGCTTCGGTGCTGACCGTTGTTACCTGGTCGCTGATTATGATTGCCTACCTCAAGTACCGCAAGACCCGCCCGCAGCTGCACGAGGCATCCACCTACAAGCTGCCCGGTGGCGTCTTTACCTGCTACGCTGTCCTCGCCTTCTTTGTGGGCGTCATCGTGCTACTCTTCATGTACGAAGACACCCGCCAGGCCCTGATTGCCATGCCGGTCTGGTACGCCCTGCTGGGTGCAGGCTGGTGGCTGGTCCACCGCAAGAACCGCGGCCAGACCCTCACCGCCCGCGCTGAAGAGAAGGCTAAGAACAACTAGCCAGTGAAGCTGGACCTGTAAGCGGGCTGGTCAGGACACGTCGCAAGGACGCCCTGCATAGCTCGCTTTTCAGCGCTTGTGACGGTGAGCTGGTAGGCAGCTTTCACCGATACCTGCCGTGCCACATATTCGCAGCGGTAGCCGGGCTGGGGGAGCCAGGCGTCCGCGCTCTTATCGGACTTCTCGGTATTCGCTGCCTGCCCCGCCGCCTGCAGGTTGAGTGGGTCATTCGCTAGTAGTACGCGCTGGTCTGCGCTCCACTTCCAGGCCCCAGAAACCCAGGCATTAGAGAGGGCCACTACATGGTCAATGGGTACAGCCTCGCTGGTCTTGGGGCCACGGGTAAAGTCAATGCTTTCAGCGGTGTAGGGGTCTAGCAGGCTCCCCGAGAGCACATAGCAGTTAGTCCCAATCTCAAGGTTGGTGAGGTCGCGGGTCAAAATATCGTTGCGCTGGTCGCAGCCGTTTTTGTCAATATCAGCCCAAGCCTGGCCGTAGGCATCACGTTTATAGGTGGTTTCAGTATAGGCATCTGCCACCGTGAGGCCATCTAACACCTCACTGGCGGTGGAATAGGTCTGCACCCCCGAACCCGCAAACCCGGTACTCACAGCGGTACCCGCAGGGTTGAGCAGGCTATCGAGGGCAGACCGCACACTCCACTGGTGCGACCGCAGCCAGAGCACACCGCCCACCAGCAGCACCGCAACCAGCAGGAGGGCTAGCGCCCGCCGCAGACCTCGGGGCAAATCCGCTACAAAACGGACGCCCGCACGAATCTGGCGGTCACTGGGCGAGGAAAGACGGGGCGCGGAAGGGCGCTTGCGGGAGGTGCTCATAGGACACCTATTCTAGCCCCGTAAGCTGGGGTGCTCTAGTCCAAATCCTCAATCACCACATAGCCGCTGCCAGTCACCGGCACCATGGGGATAGACCCGGTGCTGGGGTGGGCAGCATGAGCCGCGGGGCTACCTGTGGGGTCGTCCGACTGGAAGTAATCAGAGTGGTCACAGCCCATGCCCTCGCGCATGGCCTCAATAATGCCGTGCGCGGCGTCCTTGACCGACAGGAAGTTGCGGGTCCAGCGTCCGCCCGCTGCGGGCGTCCTCCAGCCTGCCCCCTCCAGAAACTCCGTATCAAGCTCTACCTCAATCAGGCCAAACTCTTCGGGTGACGTCAGTTCACAGAAGTAGCCTGCGGGGGAGCGCAGAATACTGACGTAGTTGGTGTAGTCCCCGGTGGCCACCACATCGGGGGAGATGTAGTACATGCGTAGGGAAAGGCTCCAGGGCAGCTCTTCCAGACGCTGCTCCATCACCGACATCAGCCCCTGCCAGGCGCGGGCCGAGCGCTCGCTATCGGTTAGGGGTTTGGGCCGCACCACGCCGATACCCTGGGCCTGGATATCTTCGATGTTAAGAGGCTCCGTGGGGTCCGCAGGGGGCTGGGCAACAGACCTGGCGGGTAGGGCCGGTGATCCCCCCATAGCCAGGGCATCGTTGAGCATCTGGCGGCCAGCCTGCAGGGCCAGGTGCCAGGAACCGTACTTGGCCCGGACCGCGCCCAGGCGGGGCACGCGTCCGCTCCGGGCCGGGTCCTCGGCCCAGCTGCCGTAGAGCAGCACCGAAGGCTTGCGGTCGTAGCGAATACAGTAGTTCAGGAACTCGCCCAGGGTGTTGCGGAAGGTACGCTCGCTCAGGCTGTGGGCCTCGAGTTTAATTCCCTGCCCCTCAGCATCCGGCGGGCAGGCCCCCACCTTGAGCAGGGCCTTGGACCAGGAACGGTCACCCAGACGGTCTTCAATCAGTGCCCGGGACGGGGGCCAGGAGAAATCCCCGCGAGAGATATGGGCAATCTCCTGCGGCAGGTTGGCGAGGAAGTCGTCGTAGGCTTGCTCTTCGAGCTCAGTGTAGGGGTGCTCCGCCATGTACTTGAGGGCCGCACCGATACGCCCGACAATTCCGGCAATTGCCTCAGCGGGCACCGCAAAGGACTCAAGCATGCGCGGAAGATCTTGGACGATGGTCGGGTCAAGGCCCACCGCCGCGTATTCATAGTCGGGTTCAAAATCAAAACTGACAGCTACCGCGTACCAGATAGCCGAGGCCATGAGCACATTCGAGTGAGTCTGCCCCTGGAAGCCGCCAAAGAGCCAGCGGCCGGAATGAACGGCCTGGTCCAGCAGGTCGCGGTCGATATCGGGGTAGAGCACGGACGCGCGGTGTACAGCTTCAGAGGAGGTCCAGCCCATGCGCGCGAGCCCGCCCAGCAGGGAGTCGTAGCGCTCGCAGAATTCGATGTAGGTAAGGTCGGTTGCCTCTGGCACGGTGGTTCTCCAAAGCAAGGGTCATACAAGATTGTGTTGGGGGTGAAAAAGTATTGGGAGTAGGCCTACCTAGACCGGCCCCCAGAATACCCCGTAGCACCACTTTAGGGGGTGCTACCCCTCCCTGACCACTGCAAGCGCAACTATTACATGCAGATGAACGGACGCCCGTACCCGGCTTGGGGGCCTTGGACGGCTGGGTTGCACCCCTGGCCGGTATGCCCTGCTGATCCCGGTAGCAAAACCGGTATGAGAAACTAGAAACTATGACACATGCAGGCGCGCTAGCAGATTTCCCCACCCCTCTTCCTCCTATTGAGGAACGTATCGCTGTAGAACTCGGTGCCCGGGCCGACCAGGTGCGCTCAGCTGTAGCCCTGCTCGATGACGGGGCCACCGTGCCCTTCATCGCCCGCTACCGCAAGGAAGCCACCGGCGGGCTGGACGACGCCCAACTGCGTACCCTGGCCGAACGCCTGCGTTACCTGCGGGAACTCGAAGAGCGCCGGGCAGCCATTATGCAGACCCTCCATGAACGCGCCCTGCTCACCGACGAGCTGGCCGCCGCGCTGGCGTCCGCCCCGACTAAAAATGAGCTCGAAGCGCTCTATGCCCCCCACAAGACTAAGCGCAAGACCCTGGCCTTTCTTGCCCGTGAGGCCGGGCTGGAGTCCCTGGTTGAAGACCTGCTTGAAGTCCCCTTCGCCCCCACTGCCGATATCGCTGATGCTTACGTTGAACCTGAACTGGCCGATGCTGAACCTGGTACCGTTGAGGCGACCGTAGCCTCGGTCGACAATGCCCTAGACGGGGCCCGGGCCATCCTGATTGAGCAGGCCATGACCGACCCCGCCCTGGCCGAAACCCTCCGCCAGCGTTTTGTGCGCCGCGGCGTCATCACCTCCCGCCTGATTCCCGGGCAGCAGGACGCCGGTGCCAAGTTCAGCGACTACTTCGAGTTCAACGAAGAAATCCGCCGCATCCCCTCCCACCGGGTGCTGGCCCTGCTCCGCGCCGAAAAAGAAGGCGCCGTTAAGGTCAGCTTCGATGTGGACGTGCTGCCCCCGGCCAAGTCCTCCCTCAAGGGAGCTGCCCGTGAAGCTGCCGAAATTCTGGCCGAAGAATACGACCGGGAGCGTAGCTGGTACGAACGCACCGTGGCTGAGGCCCTGGGGATCGGGGCTCAGGTGCTCAACATGGTCTCCGATGAAACCATGGTCGTCGGCTGGCTGGCCAAGACCGTGCGCATCGCCTGGCGCCAGCGGCTACTACCCCGCTTCGCCGCAGAAGCCCGAACCTCCCTCTTCGAACAGGCGGAAAAGGACGCCATCGCCGTCTTCGCCTCGAACCTGCGCGATGTGCTGCTGGCAGCACCCGCTGGCTCCCGCACCACCCTCGGGCTCGACCCCGGCCTACGCACCGGCGTTAAGGTCGCTGTCATCGGGCAGACCGGCCAGGTGCTGGCCACCGACGTCATCTACCCCCACGCCCCCCGAAACCAGTGGCAGGCGTCTCTCGATACCCTCACCCAGCTGGTGCAGGCCCACAGCGTAGAGCTCGTAGCCATCGGTAACGGAACCGCCAGCCGCGAAACCGACAAACTTGCCAGCGACCTCATCAAACAGTGCGCGGCTAACGGCTACCGCGGTCTTGAAAAAGTGGTGGTCTCCGAAGCGGGAGCCTCCGTCTACTCAGCCTCAGAACTGGCCAGTCGAGAACTACCCGGCATGGACGTCTCCCTGCGCGGGGCGGTCTCTATCGCCCGCCGCCTGCAGGACCCCCTGGCCGAACTGGTCAAAATCGAACCCCAATCCATCGGCGTCGGCCAGTACCAGCACGATGTTTCTCCGGCTGCCCTCACCCGTGCTCTTGACGGCGTGGTCGAAGACTCCGTCAACGCTGTGGGCGTACTTGTCAACTCAGCCTCCCCGGCTCTTCTTGCCCGGGTGGCGGGCTTCAACAAGACCATCGCCGAAAATATCGTTGCCTACCGCACTGAGCACGGCCCCTTCACCCGCCGCACCGACCTGCTCAAGGTGCCCCGTCTCGGCCTCAAGGCCTTCGAACAGGCAGCAGGCTTTGTCCGCATCACCGACGGCAGCGAACCCCTGGATGCCTCGGGCGTGCACCCCGAATCCTACGACCTTGCCCGCAAGATTGTGGCCGCAGCCGGCGGCTTCACCCAGGGTAAAGTTAGGGCAGAAGCCCTCGCTGCCCTCAGCCCGCGTGACTTCACCACAGCCACCGTCGGCCTACCCACCATCACCGACATCATCACCGAACTTTCTGCCCCCGGCCGAGACCCCCGCCCCACCTTCCGCACCGCCCGCTTCGAAGAGGGCATCGAAACGATCGCCGACCTTACCCCCGGCATGATTCTTGAAGGAACCGTCTCAAACGTCGCGGCCTTCGGCGCCTTCGTCGACATCGGTGTGCACCAGGACGGCCTAGTACACGTCTCGCAGATGAGCCGCGAGTTCGTCTCCGACCCCCACACCATCGTCAAATCCGGCGACATCGTGCAGGTGCGCGTGGTTGAAGCTGACCCCGCCCGCAAACGCATCTCCCTCTCCCTGCTCCTGGAAGAGTCAGAACCTAAGGCCCGTAAGACGAGCGGACGCCGGCGGCGCTAGTCAGGGCGGCAGGGTCAGGCTGCAGCTGCAACCAGCACCCTGAACGCCAGCCTCGCGCCAGCTGGCTGCCACCGCACCCCGCCCCTGCATTCTCCACAGCAAAGGACCTCACTATGAATCTGTCCCTGACCATGAACGATGGCCGCAGCATTCCCCAGCTGGGCTTTGGCACCTGCCGTATTGCACCGGCTGCCACCGCAGCAGCAGTAGCGACCGCCCTCGACACCGGCTACCGCCATATCGACACCGCCACCATCTACAAGAATGAAGCGGGAGTGGGGCAGGCTGTGGCCGAATCGAGCCTACCTCGCGCCGATCTCTTCATCACCACCAAGCTCTGGAACACTGACCAGGGCTACGACACCGCCATCGAAGCGGCCGAACGTTCCCTGGAACTTCTGGGCCTGGACTACCTCGACCTCTACCTCATTCACTGGGCCCAGCCTGGTCTTGGTCGCTATAGGGCCTCCTGGGAAGCCCTGGTCGAGCTGCGCGAGCGCGGGCTGGTATGCTCCATCGGCGTCTCCAACTTCACCGACACCCAGCTTGACCACATCATCGGCGACACCGGCGTCACCCCGGCGGTCAACCAGATTGAACTGCACCCCTACCTCACCCAAACCAGCATGCGGGCAGAAAACTCAGCCCGCGGCGTCCTCACCGAAGCCTGGAGCCCCCTCGGCAACGGCCTGGTGCTGACCGACCCCGTCCTGCAAGAGCTCGCAGCCCGCTGCGGTATCGGGGCAGCCGAACTGGTACTGGCCTGGCATCTGACCGTAGGTAACGTGGTTATCCCCAAGACCGAAACACCCGCCCGCATGGCCTCAAACCTGGCGGTGCAGGGCACGGAACTAACCCCTGACGAGATAACGGCTATCGAAGCTCTCAACCGCAACCACCGCCTCGGCGGCGACCCTGCCGAGGGCGACCTGGGCGCCCCCGAATACAGCGACCGGCGCACGTTCACCCCTACCGAACAGGCTAGGGGCTAATCAGAAGAGCGGACTAGAGTGGGGTATGACCGTGCATACTCGAAAGGAAAAACTATGACTGAGTCACCCCTTCTCACCTTCAACGACGGCAACAGCATTCCTCAGCTGGGCTACGGCGTCTGGCAGGTAGAAAACGACACCGCTGAAAAGGTCGTAGGCCTGGCCCTTGATGCTGGCTACCGCCACATCGACACCGCCAAAATCTACGGCAACGAAGAGGGGACCGGCAAGGCAATCGCTGACTCCGGCGTAGCCCGCGAGGACGTCTTCCTCACCACCAAGATCTGGAACGACGACCAGGGCTACGAGCAGACCCTCAAGGCAGCAGATGAGTCACTCGCCCGTCTGGGCACCGACTACGTCGATCTACTCCTGGTTCACTGGGCTAAGCCCTCCCAGGGCCTCTACACCGAGACTTGGAAGGCCCTCATCGAACTGCAGAAGCAGGGCAAAGCCAAGTCCATCGGCGTCTCTAACTTCCCCGAAGAGCAGCTGCGTGAAATTGTCGCCGAAACCGGTGTTGTGCCCGCTATCCACCAGATTGAGCTGCACCCCTACTTCGCCCAGGAGAACCTGCGTGAGGTCCACGCAGAACTGGGCATTGTCACCCAGGCATGGAGCCCCCTGGGCAACCGCTCCGACTTGCTGGATAACCCCGTGATTGGCGAAATTGCCAAGGCTCATGACGCCACCCCCGCCCAGGTTGTGCTGGCCTGGCACCGAGCCCACGGCATCGTTGCTATTCCCAAGTCGGTAACCCCCGAGCGTATTGTCTCTAACTTCGAGTCCCTAAAGGTGGCTCTGACCGGCGACGAGGTTTCAAAGATTGACGCGCTCTCATCAGCCGAAGGCCGCATCGGCCCCGACCCGGCAGATATCGACTTCTAGGAGTCAACGATAGGCTGCTGCCGTGTTTCGGGGATAGGCTCCGGCACATAGCGCCAGAGGGCAGGTGCCGCTAGCGTCGCTAGGGCGATGGTGACCATGACCAGGGTTCCGCCGATGACCGCAGCTAAGGGGGAGCCCACCAGCTCGGCGGCACCGCCCACAAAGGCCATGCCAAGGTTGGGGCCGCCCGCAACCGTGATGATGAAGAGCCCCTGCAGACGTCCGCGCAGGGCGTCTGCCCAGCCCATGAAAGCCAGGCTGAGCGGCAGCAGGTTTTCGGTGATAGAGGCGCTGGGTAGGCGCCCTTCATAAGCCCCGGCGATGAGCCCGAAGGCGATAAAGCCCAGCCCCCACCCGGTGTAGCTGAGGGTGAGGAAGCGCCCCTGGCGGCGGACGTCCTTGAGGAAGCCCGAGAAGGATACCCCGATCAGGGCACCTACGGGGCCGGCAGCTAGCAACAGGCCGGCTCCGGCTTCACCGCCGCCGAAAGTCAGGGCGGCCAGCGCCGGTCGTAGCGGTCGGCGATCACACCACCGTAGAGCCCGCCAATGACCAGGGGCACTACCGATACCAGACCCACCAGGCCCACGGCCCCGGCGGAGCCTGTGAGCGCGTAAATTTCGAGGGCGATTGCCACGCTGGTGATGGCAAAGCCGATGGTTGAGAAGAACCCTCCGAGCCAGATTCGCCTGAAATCGGGGGAGTAGGTGAGCGGGGTGAAGTCCATGAGAATCTTGCCCACGGTTAATCTCCTGTCTTCTCTGAGACGGTGCCCTGCCCGGTGTCCGGTTCTGGGGCAGCCAGCAGGTCGCGTATCTGGGCTGCGGTGAGTTGGGAGGCAAAGAAGGCCCCTTCATCGACTACCGCGTCGAAGAGGGCTGCCTTGGATTCTTTGAGTTCCATGACCTTCTCTTCGATGGTGCCCGCTGAGACCAGGCGGTAGACCATGACGTTCTTGGTTTGCCCGATGCGGTGCACGCGGTCGACGGCCTGCTGTTCGGCAGCCGGGTTCCACCAGGGGTCCATGATGAAGCAGTAGTCGGCGCTGGTCAGGTTCAGACCGAAGCCGCCTGCCTTGAGGGAGATCAGGAAGACGGGAGCGGTGCCCGACTCGAACTCTTCGAGCAGCTCCCCGCGGTTGTGGGTGGCCCCGTCCAGGTAGAGGAAGGGAATCCCCATGTCAGAGAGCCTGCCAGCGACCTTCTTGAGGTAGCCGGTGAACTGGCTGAAAATCAGGGCCCGGTGGCCGTCGTGGATAATTTCGGGTAGATTCTGCTCCAGGTAGTCCAGCTTGGACGACTCCACCCCGGCGTAGCGCTCGGCGTCGATCAGGGTGGCATCTAGCGCTAGGCAGCGCAGAGTGGTGAGGGACTGGAAGATGGTGAAGCGGTTCTTGTCGATGTCTTCCAACAGGCCCAGGATCTTCTGGCGCTCGCGCTGCAGGTGGGTGTCGTAGGCCCGGCGGTGGGCCGGGGCCAGAGGCACATCGATGCGCATATCGGTCTTCTCGGGCAGGTCGGCGGCTACCAGTTCTTTGGTGCGGCGCTTCATGAGCGGACGGATGCGGCGGCGCAGCCTGCCCAGGGCTTTGGTCTCTTCACCGGACTCGATGGGGGTGGCGTAGACGTCCTTGAAAACGCGGGCAGAGGGGAAGAGACCGGGAGCGGCGATGGAGAACATGGACCACAGTTCCATGAGATTGTTCTCCATAGGGGTGCCGGTCACCGCAATCTTGACGCGGGCAGGCAGGTCGCGGGCGGCCTGGTGGGCTTTAGTCTTAGCGTTTTTGACGAACTGGGCCTCATCGAGCACCAGCCCCTCGAAGGGCTGCTGGCTGCCTAAGTCAAAGTAGTGTTCTTCATCGATGCGGAAGAGGGCGTAGCTGGTCACTACCACGTCGGCCAAGGCGACGGTGTCGGCCAGGCGCTGCTTAGACTTCCGTACCGACTCTTCAACGCCGACGACCCGCAGGGAGGGGGCAAAGCGCTTGATTTCCCGCACCCAGTTGGGCACCACCGAGGTGGGGGCGACCACCAGGAAGGGGGCGGACGCGCCAGCTCCGGCTTCTGCCCCGCCCAGCTGACCGGCGGCGTCCTGCCTTTGTTCCTGGGCGTGTAGGAAGAGGGCGATGGTTTGCAGGGTTTTGCCCAGACCCATGTCATCGGCGAGCACACCGCCCAGTCCGTGCTCCCAGAGGAATGCTAGCCACTGGTAGCCCTCCACCTGGTAGGGGCGCAGGGTGGCCTGCAGGCCGGCGGGCACCTCAGCGGGGGAGTGACCATCGAGGTTGAGCAGGGCCGAAACCTGCTCGTCCCAGGTGGCTACGGCCTGGGTTTCGGCGGCCAGTTCTTCGAGTTCCTCCCACAGGCCTACCTGGTGGCGGTTAATTTCGAGCGGCCCGGTTTTATCGGTGAGCTGGGCGGCTTCACGCAGCAGCTCTTGTAATTTCATGAATTCGGGCCGGTCAAGGGCAAAGTATTGGCCGTTGCCCAGAAGCAGGTGGGTTTGGCCCTTGGCCAGGGCGGCAACGACCTCTGAAAAGGCTACGTGCCAGTCCCCGGCCTTGATAGCGACGCCCAACCCGAACCAGTCTCGGCGGCGGGTATCGTCCACCGTCACGATAATTTCGGGAGCTTCATCAAGCTCACGGAACTCAGGTTTTGGGCCCCTGATATCGACCCGCACACCCTCAATCTGCTCGTAGTCGGGCACATAGGTTTCGAGCAGGGTGCGGGTGCCCCAGTTCTCGGTGTAGTGGCGGGTGAAGGGTACGCCGGGGCGAATCTTTTTGACCTCTTTGAGCACCCGGTACTCGTGGGCGGTATCGCGCACATCGGCCCGGTCTTCGCCGGGGTAACCCAGGGCATCGAGCCTGAGAAAGTCGCTGTCGTCGCCGGTGGGGTTGACCGGGTACTCCCAGTGCCAGGCGGTGTGGGCGGTGAAGGGCGGGCCCGGCTCGTCAAAGGCAATGCTCAGCACCAGGGTGGGCATGCGGACGGCTGGCAGCTCTAGCTCTTCGCTGCTTGTTGAGATGGGCAGCGCCCGGGTGAGGGCAGGGTAGTAGTCGGCAAAAAAGGCGGGGACGTCGGCAGCCGGCACGGTGACCGGCTCCCCGGATATCAGGGACTCGGCAACCGCATCCAGCGGCTCAGCTAAGGGAATGAGCACCAGCTCGGAGTTGGCGGTGAGCCAGGAGGGGCGGTCAGCGGGCGCTACGTCCTCAGCCTGGGCCAAAGCCGAGGGCAGGGTGGAGTCCCAGCGGGCCGCGGACGCAGCCTTCACATAGGTCTCCTGGGCCGCCCCGCCCAGGGCGATAAAGCCCTGCCGGTTATTACCCAGCTTGTGGGTAAAACTAGCGGGCAGGGTGTAGGCCCCCCAGCGGAGCAGGGGAGTCAGACGCAGGGCATCGGCGGACGACCCCCGCTCGGGTACCGGTTCAAGGGCCAGCTCAACCTGGGGAGCACTTGCGATAGTCAGGCCGGTTTCTTTGCCGTCTAAGAGGATAGACAGGCCCACCTCGGTCGCAGATTCCAGCATCTGCCAGAGCAGGGAAGAATCCACATTCGAGATAGAAGCCCAGTCGCGGTGGGAAGAATAGATGGACTGGGAGCCCCGAATCACCGCGTAAAACTCATTGAACCAGGCCGCATGCTCAGGGAGCAGACAGGTTCCCGCCGACCCGGCGGCAGAGCCCGAAAACTTCTCCCAGCTCAAACCGCCCTTAATCCACTTGCTGCGGGCCCCCATCATCAGGGGCCGGGCTTCAAGCGATACGCGGGGCGCACCGATGTTCTTGGTCCACCCGTACTTACCGGGCACCATCAGGCGCAAATCAAGGGCACCGGTCACCCGGTGATTGCGGCTATCGTAGCTGGGGCGGGCAGCAAGAGAATGAGCCAGGAACCGCCGCCAAGCCGGTAAGGACTGCCCAACCCGCTCACCGGCGTCCGCCTGCTCCTCGGTACCGGCGCTTACCTGCTCGCCCCGGTGTTCCCGCAGCAAATCTGCAGCCCGCTGCAGGCCCACCGTATCGGCCATCTCCAGGATTTCCTGCACCTTCTCGTCGGTGCTCGCTGTGGTCTTCCAGGTACTTGAGGACGCCGTCATAGCCCGCTTGGCCTTGGCTGTACGGTCGATGGCGGTCAGCATCAGCGCCACCGCGTGCTTGCAGTTGTGGGCCACCGGGCAGGAACAGGTCGCCGAAAAAGCATAGGAGCCCGCAGCGACCTCCGCAGGGAAGGCCACCCGCGCGGTGTAGGGGGCAGAACCAGAGCCAGCCACCTGCCCCTCCAGTACCCGCGCCTGCTCGTCATAGGTGTAACGAATAACGTTACCCTCCCGCATATACCGCTGCCCCCGCGTGTAGGCACCAGAGCCCACCTGCCGAATAATGGCGGGGGCTGTCACCGGAATTTCAGGGAAAGAAGTAGACATAGGCGCACCTTCACAACAGAGCAAATACCTAGTCTTCTAGCGTATCGCACCGCCTTACCCACAGCGCCCACGGGCAGGTTCGTCACAGTAAGAAAAATTTCTGAGACCGGTGTTTACAGAAGCGCCAACAGCGGGTTATGCTTTTACCAGCTTCAAGAGATTCAACTGTCAAGCTCCGACTTTGGTTGAACGCCAACCCCATGTTCACGGGTGGCTCGGATGACGAAGCGGTCTGCATCGCGCATTTCGGCGCTGTTTGGTGCAGGCAAGAGCAAGTTTCGAAAGGAATGCGCACTTTACGCGCAACGACGGCATGTCAAACGCTCGACCTCACGCCCACCGTCCTCACATCACCGTTCAGAAGAACATCTCTGCTGCCTCTGTACCCGCCCGCGGCGGCTACACCGCAATGAGCATCCAGGACTACACCCGCATCTCCAACGAGCGCAGCGAATTCCTCAACTTCCTGCTGGCCCCCAACCCCAGCGGTATCCCTGCAACTGAGTACGGTGTTCTGAAAGCTGCATGAGCCAGATAGGTCTGCTTCTCGATTCCGATGTCCTTGCTGAGATCCGCAAGGCCACCCCGCACCCGCCGGTAGTGAACTGCCTGCGCCGCCGCTCCTACCGCACCATGTACATCTCGGTGCTCAGCCTCGGTGAGCTCAAGGGCCTCTACCCCTACCCTGAAACCGAACGCTGGCTCGCTGAGCTCATGGACCGCTTCGACTCCCACGTGCTAGAAGTCGATGCGAAGGTGTCACTGGAGTGGGCTGGCCGCCACGCCGAGAAGCACCTCCACCTGGTGGGTGGGCAGCGCCCCGCCCCCCTCGCCACAGCAGCCCTTGAGGGCCTGATGGCTGCCACAGCGACCGTCCACCAGCTTGAGATTATTTCGAGTAAGGCCGAGATTTATAAGTCCTGGGGCGTCCCGGCGGTGGATCCCTGGGAAGACTAACCCGAAAATTTCTGTGTACCCCGGTTTTTATCTGGGGTATTTGCACAAAAACCGGGGTACTAACTTATTAAGGTTCTAATAGTCTCGCGTTCTCGCTATCGCGGCTGCCACCAGCCGGCGGGGTAGCACCCGTGTGGCTGCGACCGTTAGTTTGTAAGGTAAGGACGGCACACAGGTCGGCTTACCTGCCGTGACCGCAGCGATACCTTCGGCGACAACCCGTTGGGGGCTCAGCCATAAAAAGTCCGGTAGGTGGGGCTCGCCCTGGCCCATGGTGTCGTGGAATTCCGACCGGGTTAGGCCCGGGCATAGGGCTGTCACATGGATACCCCGATGTGAATACTGCAGGTGGGCCGATTCTGAGGCCACCACTAGGAAACGTTTAACTGCCGAGTAGGTGCCGCCGGGGGTAAAGGCTGCCACCGAGGCGACGTTAATAATGCGGCCCCGCCCGCGCGGCAGCATGGCAACAATCGCCGTGTGCATGAGCTGGAGCGGAACCCTGGCCAGTACGTCGACCTGGTCTAGGTGGCGCTCTACGGGTGCTGCATCAAAGCTCTTGCCGAGCCCAAAACCCGCATTATTGACCAGTATCTCAACGGGGTGCTCAACCTGCTGTAGGCGCTCAACCAGGCGGGTGACGTCCTGCTCCACCAGCAAATCAGCAGGGATTACTTCAACGTCTACCGAGAATCTGTCGCGTAGCTGGCCTGCTAGGTCTTCTAGAGTCTCGGCCCGCCGGGCGGTGAGTACCAGGTTGTACCCGGCTGCTGCATACTGGCGGGCGAACTCGGCGCCGATACCTGCCGAAGCACCGGTGATCATCACATACGAAGTTTCACTGCTCATGGCTCCCACTCTACCGCCGGGGCGAGCTGGGCCGGTTATCTTCACCGCACTCTTACCCTGTTTACAGGCGTCATCAGGCACACAACAGAGAAACATGACATGATGAAAGACGATGAATACCACCGCTCACCCCAAACGTTCCCTCCCTATGCCCCTGTGGCTGCAGGGCTCAGTTGAACTTGCCCTCGTGGCGCTGGCCTCTTACCTCACCGTCGTCCTGCTCCTGGTGGCGGTCTGGTACACCAACGGCTTCAACAGCAGCGGTACCCTAGCCGGTGCTGTCTCTGTAGCCGGGCACCTGTGGCTGCTGGTTCACGGCGTGCCCCTGAACATGAATATCCCCGAGCAGGGGGTCTTCTCAGCGGTGACCGGAACCATGAGCCTGGTACCCTTGGGCCTCACCCTGATTCCCCTAGCCCTCTGCTACCGCTCCGGCCGCCGCCTGGCCCGCGCCAGCTACGAGGGCCAGTTCTGGCAGCCCCTGGCCGGTGGTCTTCTCGCCTACGCCGTGGTGGGTGCCGGGGTGAGCCTGCTATCCACCAACGACTTCTTCTCCACCTCGCCCGTCCTCGCCGCCCTGGTGCCCCTCTGGGTAGCTGCCCTGGGCATCATTTTGGGCGGGTACGCCGAATCGCGCTCGCTAACAGCCATGATCGGTGTGAACGCAGCCGACTGGGTGAAGAAATTCAGCCAGTATTCCCGCTGGGCAGGCTCCTACGTCTGGGCCTTGCTGCGGGCAGCCCTGGTGAGCGTACTGGCCTTTGCGGCCGGTGGCGCCCTGCTGCTGGTCGTCACCCTCTTCTGGCACTGGGACGACGTCGTCTCCCTTTATCAGACCCTGCACGCTGGTGCAGTCGGCGGCCTAGCCCTAACCCTGCTGCAGCTGGGTCTGCTCGTGAACCTGGTGGTCTACTCCATGGCGTGGAGCTCCGGCGCGGGCTTTGCCCTGGGCACCGGCACCTCCGTTGACCTGACCGGCACCAACGTGGGGGTCATGCCCTCCCTGCCGGTGCTGGGGGCGCTGCCGCACGCGTCCGAACCCTGGGGGTACCTGGCCCTTGCCGTGCCCCTAGCCTCTGGTGCCCTGGGCGGCTGGTGGTTCTTCCGCGAAGGTGAAAACCACTTTGACGAGTGGCTTTCCCTCAAGATTCGCTTCCGCTGGCTGTCCTGGCCCCTTTCTACCCTGGGGCTTGCCGTCCTAACCCTGCTGCCGACCTTCCTGCTGACCACCCTGCTGGGTTGGGCTGCTAACGGGTCGCTGGGGCTGGGCCGCTTCACGACTATCGGCCCGCACCCCCTCATCTTTGGGGCCTTCTCTGCCGTGCTGCTGGCGGCCGGTACCATGCTGGGGCTGGGCCTTGCCCACCTGCTGGTGCTGGGCCTTGCCCACCTGCTGGTGCGCGATACCTCCGGTGAACTAGAGCGCTTTGCCCAGGCCAAGCTTACCCGCGAGCAGAAGCGCGCAGCCCGCGCCGAGGCCAAGGCCCAGAAGGCAGCGGCCCGCGCCGAGCGTAAGGCAGAAAAGGCTGGGGCTGACCAGCCGGACGCCGTCGAGAAGGTAGACGCAGAGCCGGGCGAGCTAGAGAGTCAGGACGCCGGCGGCAAGACCCCCGCTGAGGGCGGGTCGGCTGTGGCTTCCAGCGAGAAGGGCGCCGCTGCGCTGGCGCGTATCATGGCTGACCGCGAGCAGGCCCAGCCTGCCGAGAGCGATGAAGTTGCTCCTGAGGCTGAGGAAGTAGCGCCTGAAAATGAAGTTGAAGATACCGCATCTGGCGAAGCAGAAGCAGCGGCTGAAAGCGAGACTGAAGCTGAAGAACCCGCTGTGCCCTTCCTGCCCGTGGTGAAGCGTCCTAAGTCCCTGCGTGCCCGCCGCCAAAAACGCCTTGAAGAGCTGGCAGAAGGACGCCTTGAAGAGCTGGCAGAAGGTACGGGCAAGGAATAAATTCCAGCTACTGCCCCATGAGCTGTTGCAGCAGGCCGTCGCTCATTTGCGAGGTGCACTGCTGCTGGCGGCTCAGGGTCACAGCCTGCTGCAGGCACTCCGCGTAGGCGATGGTGGCGTCCACAAAAATTAGCTGAACCAGCGCGGCGAAGCCCAAAAAGAGCGACCAGAGCATCACCATGACCATGAGTATCACCGAAAAAGCGGGGAACTTAGCTCCCACCATTTTCACCAGGGTCACCGTGGTAAGAGCGAAGGTCAGCACCGCCAGGGCCCCTGTTACCGCGGCGAACCAGCCCGGGTAGGAGGTGCTAGCCACCGTAGCAACCATCGCCAAAAACGACAGACGGGACCACACCTTGATATTTTCAAGCACACGGTCAGAAGGCAGCTGGGTGGAAGGACGCACGGTGTCAGACATACCTACCACCTTACCGCGCCCTACCGCCCGCCTTGCACAGTGCAAACTACTGGCGTCTCAGCATGAAAATACGGCAGTGTGTTGGCACTCGCATGCGATAAACTTTTCTGTATGCGCATTGTGGTGATGGTGTCCGGATCGGGCACAAATTTACAGTCCATCCTTGACTCCGTAGCAGCCGGCGACCTGAACGCCACGGTCCTGGCCGTGGGCGCCGACAAGCCCTGCCTGGGAATCGAACGAGCAGAGGCCGCCGGAATCGAGACCTTCCTCGTCGAACCCCGCAACTACGACACCCGCGAAGCCTGGAACCGCGCCCTGGAAGAAAAAATCGCCAGCTACGGCGCCGACTACATCATCTTCGCCGGCTTCATGCGCATCGTCGATGCCCAGCTCGTTGACCGCTTCAAAAATCGCATCATCAACACCCACCCCGCCCTGCTGCCGTCCTTCCCAGGAGCTCACGGCGTGCGCGACGCCCTTGCCCACGGGGTCAAAGTCACCGGCCTCACCGTGCACCTTGTCGACTCCGGCGTCGATACCGGCCCCATCCTGGCCCAATCCGCCGTCGACGTCCTCGATGACGACACCGAAGAAACCCTGCACGAGCGTATCAAGGTCAAAGAGCGAGTGCTCCTGGTAGAAACCATCGCCCGCCTGGCCCAAGACCTCAACGGCGAACGCGCCTAACCCACAAGTTTAGCCCCGCACCACGGGGCTGGGCCTAGGGTCGGGGCTCCTTACCAAAACGACTCACACCCACGTAACCACCTGCTGACCCGGCCCAACCCGGCAGCAAAAGAAACGGAGTTAATCTGTGAGTCTCATTGAGCTCGACCGCGTACCGCTCAAGCGTGCCCTCATCTCTGTCTACGACAAGACCGGCCTCGAAGACCTAGCAAAGGGCCTGCACGAAGCCGGCGTCGCTATCGTCTCCACCGGTTCAACCGCCTCCACCATCGCCGCAGCCGGCGTCCCCGTCACCGAAGTCTCCGACATCACCGGCTTCCCCGAATGCCTCGAAGGCCGCGTCAAGACCCTGCACCCCCGCGTCCACGCCGGCATCCTGGCAGACCGCCGCAAGCAGGAACACATCGACACCCTCAAAGACATGGAGATCGAGGCCTTCGACCTGGTCGTCGTCAACCTCTACCCTTTCGTTGAGACCGTAGCCTCCGGCGCAGACCAGGACGCCATCATCGAAAAAATCGACATCGGCGGCCCCTCCATGGTGCGCGCAGCAGCCAAGAACCACGACGCCGTAGCCATCGTCGTCGACCCCGCCAAGTACGGCCAGGTCGTTGAAGCTGCCAAGGCCGGTGGCTTCAACCTGGCAGAGCGCCGCCGCCTGGCATCCGCCGCCTTCGCCCACACCGCTGCCTACGACACTGCCGTCGCCACCTGGACCGCAGCCCAGTTCGAACAGGACGAAGACGCCAACTACTGGCCCCCCTTCGCCGGACTCGCCTTCGAACGCTCCGAATCCCTGCGCTACGGTGAAAACCCCCACCAGGCAGGCGCCCTCTACGTCGACCCCGCCGCAACCCCCGGCATCGCCCAGGCAGAACTGCTCGGTGGCAAGACCATGAGCTACAACAACTACGTCGACGGCGACGCCGCCCTACGCGCCGCCTACGACTTCGACGAACCCGCCGTCGCCATCATCAAGCACAACAACCCCTGCGGCATCGCCGTCGGCGCAGCAGACGCAGCCGACCCCATCGCCGACGCCCACGCCAAGGCCCACGCCTGCGACCCCCTCTCAGCCTACGGCGGCGTCATCGCAGCCAACCGCGAAGTCACCGCAGCCATGGCAGAAACCGTCAAGGGCATCTTCACCGAAGTCATCATCGCCCCCTCCTACGCCCCCGAAGCCCTGGAAATCCTGCAGACCAAGAAGAACCTGCGCATCCTCCAGCTACCCGAAGGCTTCGCCCGCGACACCATCGAATACCGCCAGGTCTCCGGCGGCGCCCTCTTCCAGGACGCCGACCGCCTGCACGCCGACGGTGACAAGGCCGAAAACTGGCAGCTCGTCGCCGGCGACGCTGCCGACGAAGCCACCCTCGCCGACCTTGAATTCGCCTGGAAGGCCCTACGCGCCGCCAAATCCAACGCCATCCTGCTCGCTAACGACGGAGCTGCCGTCGGCATCGGCATGGGCCAGGTCAACCGCGTAGACTCCTGCCGCCTCTCCGTCGAACGCGCTAACACCCTAGCAGAAGGTGTAGAACGCGCCCGCGGGTCTGTTGCCGCCTCAGACGCCTTCTTCCCCTTCGCCGATGGCCTCCAGGTGCTCCTGGACGCCGGCGTCCGCGCAGTCGTACAGCCCGGCGGCTCCATCCGCGATGAAGAAGTCATCGCTGCCGCCAAGGAAGCGGGAGTGACTATGTACTTCACCGGAGCTCGTCACTTCTTCCACTAAGCTTCGCTCGGTGGAAGAAGGACTTCGCTCCGATTCCGGGCAGAATTACTTCCTCGCACGCTCGGAATTCTCCCCTCCATCCCGTCACTTCTTCCACTAAGCTTCGCTCGGCGGAAGAAGGACTTCGCTCCGCCTCTGGTAGAACTAGTTATCCGCAGTAAAAAGTCCGCCCCTCCACGTACGGAGGGGCGGACTTCTACTGTGATGAGGGAAGAACCCTACTGCTACGCAGCGGCGTCCGAGATGCCGGTGAGGGCTTCAGCGAAGATGCGCTGCACGTTGGTGGGGGAGGAAGCCATATGGGCCTCGCCGCCGACGCTCTGGGCGATGGTGGTCAGGGCGTTCATGTCGGCGTCCTCAGAGACACCAATCATGATGATGAAGACCGGGTTAGCCGGGTCCTGCTCCGCCTGAATGGTAGAAATCAGTTCTTCCTGGCTAATGGAATTATTGTCGTGGTTTTCACCGTCGGTCAGCACGATTACAGCGTTTACCGAACCGTAGGCATAGTTTTCCTTTGCCGAGCGGAATGCAGCCAGGGTGGTGTCGTAAAGGGCGGTGAAGCCGTTGGGATCAATGGTCGCGGCAATACCCGCGCCAGCCTCCTGCAAGAGCACCCGCTGGGTTTTCCCGTCTACAGTCTCTTCAAAGCCGCGCATGGGTACCAGCTCCTGGTAATCAGAAACAGAACCGTCAGGCAGGGTGAGGTCACGAGAGAACTTCCACAGGCCCATAGAATCGCGGGCCGGGAAGAGCTGGGAACCTGCCAGCACAGACTCAACGGTGATATCCATACGGGACTTGTCGGTACCAGCTACCGGCAGCAGCATGGAACCTGACGCGTCGAGCACCACCAGAGCGTTCAGCGGCGCAGACTGCAGGGAGTAGGAGGTCCAGACCTGGGTGAGCACATCCTGGTTGCTGGGAGTCAGCGCCGTAAAGCTACCGACGCTGTATTCGCCTTCTAGCTCCTGGCCGTCCGCCGCGCGCAAGCCAGTAGCTGCCAGAGCTTGCTTGCCGTCCTCGCTACCCATGAAGTCGATAATCTGCTGGGCAGCCTCATCGATAGTGGTGTTATTGCTGGAGGACGCCTGGTAGAGGGGGTAGTTGAGGGCAAAGGAGCCATCGCCGGGTACAGTTGCGGTCAGCCCGGAATCTGCATGGGCTGAGGCATAGGCTGCGTAGTCAGCCTCGGTGACGATCGCGGCGTCCTTGGTGCCATTATCCACATCGGTCAGCAGCTCGGTGGCGCTCTGGGCAGCCTCGGTTACGCCGATGCTCTGGGCACGCAGGGCGGTGCCGCCGGTAAGATCCTCAAGGTTGACGGTACCCGCTGACGCCTCAGAGATACCGCCGAGCAGGGCCGCGAAAGCTCCGGGGTCTTCCTTGGGGTCACCCATGCTGACGGTATCTTCAGCCTTGAGGGCTTCGAGCCAGGTGCCGTAGCTGGTGTTATCTTCTGACACGACGACGCCGGGGGCCTGGGCAAGGGACTCCGCAAGGGGAGTCAAACCGGTGTTAGCTTCGCTCATGGCCAGCTCGGCGCGGGTGGTGGAATCGGGAATCCAGAGGTTGGTGGTTGCCGTACCACTGGTTGACTCGGTGAGCACATCACTGGCGGTCTTATCTGTGGTGATGTCGAGGGTGATACAGGTGTCCTCGTCCACGGGCATAGCCTTCAGCGCTGCTGCCATAGGTTCGGTGGTGGCCACGGTGACAGCCTGGGTAGTTGAGCAGGCCGCCGGAACGGTCTGGCCGCTGGTGGTGGAGGGGTGCTTATCGCCGGTGATATTGGTGTACGCAATAGCGCCGCCGCAGAGCAAAATCACGGCTGCAGCGCCGGTTGCAATCCACTTGCGGCTGTTCTTCTTCTGCTTTTCAATACGCTCTTGACGGCGTGACTTGGCGTTATTCGCCATGTGACGGTGCCTCTTCCCTAATGCTGTGCGGTGGTGTGGGCGAGTGGGGGTCCCCCCCCGTGAGCAGGTGCGGCTGCTGGGGCGCTCGCTGGGCAGCTACGGTGGGTGGGGTAGTGCTGCTGGTTCGCCCTTTAGTGTAGCAAGAAAGGGCCCCTGCGGCGGGGTTTGCCGGGGTGGGCGGCGGGCCGCTGTGCTTTAAAATGGGAGGGTGCCGAAAGTCAGTGAAGAGTATATGCGTTCCCGTCGTGCCGAGCTTGTTGAGGCTGCCCGCGCTGTGTTTATGCAGAAGGGGTATCAGCAGACCTCGATGAGCGAGGTGATTGCGGCCTCGGGCTTATCTGCCGGGGCGATTTATAACCACTTCTCGGGGAAAACCGAGATTATGGCTGCGGCTGCCCGGGTAGACCTCTCTCAGTTTGAGACGCGCAGCGATGAGCTGCCCTGGGAGTTTGTGGAACGCTGCCTGGTGACCCTGCGGGACCATGAGCAGCTCACACGTTTTTTGGCGATTACCTGGGGCGAGGCCGCGACGGTACCTGAGGTCGCTGAGGTTGTGGACGAACAGCTGGGCCTCTTGCGCTCCCGCGTAGTGGCGAGCTACCAGGCCTGGGCTGAGACCGAACTCGATTTTTCCCCCTCGGAGCTAGAGACCTGGTTGCAGATGTTGGGCTCGGCGGTCCTGTCTGTGCTCACCGGTTTTGTGGTGCAGGCCAGCACCGTGCGCGACTTTGACGCCGAAAGCTACTTTGAATTTGCCCGCACTATTTTGCGGCAGGCCTAGCCTCCCTTTTTCCTGCGCGGATGCCGGTGAGCTGCTCACCGGCGTCCGCGCCGCTTAAAAGCGGGGAGGGTAAAAACCTGAAAATTGTCTCAAATCTGCCGGGGCAGCGGGCTCTCGCTAGCTAGGTCACATACACTTAAAAATAGAGTGCGCTCACACGCGCCGCTCGGTTAAAGCATCACGTGATCTTCTGTATCCCCTCGTACAGATAAGCAGAAGAACCTGATCCACCATACTCAAGGAAGTGGCATGACCAACCTTTCACCCAACGTCACCAACCTGCCCCTGGCCGAGGTAGACCCCGAGGTCGCTGAAGCTATCCAGCACGAGCAGGAACGCCAGCAGAACACCCTCGAAATGATTGCTTCAGAGAACTTCGCCCCCCGCGCTGTGCTTGAAGCTCAGGGCTCTGTTCTGACCAACAAGTACGCCGAAGGTTACCCCGGCCGCCGCTACTACGGCGGCTGCGAGTTTGTTGACGTGGTGGAGCAGCTGGCTATCGACCGCGCCAAGGCTCTTTTCGGTGCCGACCACGCCAATGTGCAGCCCCACTCCGGTGCCCAGGCGAACAACGCCGTCATGCACGCCTTGCTGACCCCCGGTGACAAGATTATGGGCCTGTCCCTGGCCCACGGTGGTCACCTGACCCACGGTATGAAGCTCAACGTCTCGGGCAAGCTCTACGAGGTTGTTGCCTACGGTGTGGACGAAGAAACCGGCCGTGTGAACATGGACGAGGTTCGCGAGCTGGCCCTGGCCGAGAGGCCCAAGGTCATTATTGCTGGCTGGTCGGCCTACACCCGCCAGCTGGATTTCGCTGCCTTCCGTGCCATCGCCGATGAAATCGGTGCCTACCTCTGGGTTGATATGGCCCACTTCGCTGGCCTGGTAGCAGCTGGCCTGCACCCCAACCCCGTCCCCCACGCCCACGTGGTGTCCTCTACCGTCCACAAGACCCTGGCAGGCCCCCGCTCCGGCTTCATCATGTGTGTTGAAGACCTGAAGAAGAAGATCGACTCGGCTGTCTTCCCCGGCCAGCAGGGCGGCCCTCTCATGCACGCTATCGCCGGTAAGGCTACCGCCTTCAAGATTGCTGCTTCCGACATGTTCAAGGACCGCCAGGCCCGTACTCTCGAAGGTGCCAAGATTCTGGCTGACCGCCTGAACCAGGCCGACATGGCAGAGGCTGGCGTTAAGGTGATTTCCGGTGGCACCGACGTTCACCTGGTCCTGGTCGACCTGCGCGACGCCGAAATCAACGGCCGTGAGGCAGAAGACCTGCTGCACGAAGCCGGTATCACCGTCAACCGTAACGCGGTGCCCAACGACCCCCGTCCGCCCATGGTCACCTCCGGCCTGCGTATCGGTACCCCCGCCCTGGCAACCCGCGGCTTCGATGCTGAAGCCTTCACCGAGGTCGCCGACATCATCGCCGAAACCCTCAAGCCCGGCGTCGACGTCGTAGCCCAGCGCCAGCGCGTTACCGCCCTGTGCGAGAAGTTCCCCCTCTACTCCGGTATCGAGGAGTGGTAAACATGCCGCAGATTCTTGACGGCACCGCTACCGCCGCCCAGATTAAGAGCGAACTCGCCGAGCGCGTAGCTACCCTGAAAGAAAAGGGCGTTACCCCCGGTCTGGCGACCGTGCTGGTGGGCGATGACCCCGCCTCCCGCTCCTACGTGGGTGGTAAGCACCGCGACTGCGCCGAGGTTGGCATTGCCTCCATCAAGGTGGAGCTGCCCGAGACCATCAGCCAGGAAGAACTTGAAGCTGAGCTCGAAAAGCTGAACAACGACCCGGCCTGCACCGGCTACATCGTTCAGCTGCCCCTGCCCAAGCACATCGATACCAATCGAGTTCTTGAGAAGATTGCCCCCGAGAAGGACGCCGACGGCCTGCACCCCATGAACCTGGGCCGCCTCGTCCTCAATGTGGGCGAACCCCTGAACTCGCCTCTGCCCTGCACCCCTAACGGTGTGATTGAGCTGGTGGAGCGCCACGGTATTTCGTGGAAGGGCAAGAAGGTCGCTGTGCTGGGTCGCGGTATTACCGTGGGCCGCCCCCTGGGCCTGCTGCTGACCCGCAAGGACGTCAACTCCACTGCCACCCTGGTGCACACCGGCACCGAGGATGTCAGTGCAGCCCTGCGCGATGCCGATATCATCGTGGCCGCCGTGGGCGTTGCCCACGCCGTGAAGGCTGACCAGGTGAAGGACGGCGCTATCCTGCTCGACGTCGGCGTCTCCCGTATCGAGGACCCCGAGACCGGCAAGAAGAAGCTGACCGGCGACATCTCACCCGAGGCAGTAGCTAAGGCCAGCTGGTACTCACCCAACCCCGGCGGCGTTGGCCCCATGACCCGCGCTATGCTGCTGGTCAACGTGGTAGAAACCGCAGAACGCCAGGCTGCCTAAGCCTAAGTGTCCACGAGAATCGCCGAGTGCCTACCAAGAGCGTATGCACTCGGCGATTCTCGTATGCACTCACGGAAAAGAACTACCTCTTGACCTCTATCTCAAAGTCGTAGCGGTCGCCCCGGTAGAGGGTCTGGGTACTTTCAACGGGCAGGCCGCGCACGGTATAGCCCACTTTTTCAACGCGTAAGGCGGCCGCCCCGAGGGGAACCCCCAGCTGGGCTGCTTCTGTCTGGGTCAGGTTGGTTGCTACCACCCGCACGGTTGCGGTTTCCACCTGGAAGCCGGACGCCCGCATCTGGGCATCGAGCGAGGCAGATAGCTCAGGCTCCACATGGGAAAAGGCCTCGGGCAGGAAGTGGGCGGTCTCAAGAGCGATAGGGGAGCCGTCCGCCTGCCGCAGTCGCTGAATCTGAATTACCTTGGCACCGGCGTCCAGATTCAAATCGCGCTGAACCGCCAGCGGCGCCTCGATGAGGTGGCAGGTGAGGGTGAGGGAGTGGGGTCGGTGGCCGCGCGCGGCCATGTCGTCTGTGAAAGAGCGTAAGGACGGCGCCCGCATCGGATGCTTGTGCGGGGCAACGTAGGTGCCTGACCCCTGCACATGGTAGATAAGGCCGGCGTTAGCTAGTTCCCGCAGGGCCCGGCGGATGGTGTCGCGTGAGACGGAGAAGATATCCTGCAGCTGCCGTTCTGTGGGCAGGGGCATGTTCTCATCGGTCGGGCAGATATAGCGCTCTTCGATGAGTTGGGCGACCTGCTGGTACTTCGTTTCACGTGATGAGGGCATCATATACCCCACTTTACGCTTAAGTTGGGCCTGCGATTCAGCGCGGGCTGGCTTCCTTTGACATAATAGAGGTCATGCAGTCGAACGGTTCAGAAAAAACAGCACAAGAGCAGAACACTAAGGTCGTCCTCATGGGGGCGGGCATCGGCATGGCAATTCTCGTTGCCCTGCTGGCCTGGGCTATCGTCCAGTCAGCCCGCGAAGAGTCGGTGCTGGGTTGGATTCTGGCCGGTATTATCGCAGCCTGGCTGGGTATCGCAGCCTACCTCCTAGTGAACGTCAACCGTACCCTGGTAGCCCAGCGCAAGGCCTACGAGGAACACGCCGTGAAGCGTGCCGAGTACGAGTCTGATGTACACACCGAGAAGCTGGCCCACTCTTTCCAGATTTGCCTGGTGCAGTCAAAGGTGATTGCCGAGCAGCTTGAGGTCAACGACGAAAACTCCCGTGACATGATTAATCGCGCTATCGACACCATTAACTTCACCGCTAAGAACGGTATGGAACTGGCCCGTGAAGGGGCCTAAACACAGCGAAGGACGCCCCGTGAGCAAGTCGCAGCAGACCACCCCCGAAGAAAACATCAAGGCTAAGATTCCCAACGCGGCAACCGGTGCGCCGCGTGCTTTCTCGGGCGCCCAGCCGTCCGCGGATTCCATGCACCTGGGTAACTACATCGGTGCGGTCAATAATTGGGTTGACCTGCAGAAAGACCACGAGTGCCTCTACTTCATTCCCGATATGCACTCGATTACCGTGCCCCAGGACCCGGCGGTTCTGCTGGAGCGCACCCGCAAGACTGCGGCCCAGTACATCGCTGCCGGTATCGACCCTGAGAAGACCCCGCTCTTCGTGCAGTCGCATGTGCCCGAGCATGCACAGCTGGCCTGGGTGCTCAACTGCATTACCGGCTACGGTGAAGCTGCCCGCATGACCCAGTTCAAGGACAAGGCAGCTAAGCAGGGCACCGATAACGCCTCGGTGGGGCTCTTCACCTACCCCGTCCTTATGGCAGCAGATATCCTGCTCTACCAGGCCGATGTAGTGCCGGTGGGCGAGGACCAGCGCCAGCACCTGGAACTGACCCGCAACCTGGCTCAGCGCTTCAACTCCCGCTTTGGCGATACCTTCGTGGTGCCTGAGCCGGTCATTCTCAAAGAGACTGCCAAGATTTACGATCTGCAGACTCCGGACTCCAAGATGAGCAAGTCAGCAACCGCCAATAAGGGCATTATCTGGTTGCTTGATGACCCCAAGAAGACCGCCAAGAAGATTAAGGGCGCAGTCACCGACGCCGGCAGCGAGATTACCTATGACCGTGAGAACAAGCCCGGTGTTTCTAACCTGCTGTCTATCTACTCGGCAGTGACGGGTAAGGCCATTGACGACATCGTCGCTGAATACGAGGGCAAGATGTACGGCCACCTCAAGGTTGACCTGGCCGAGATTGTGGTTGAGGAACTGTCGCCCATTCGTGAGCTCGCCCTGGAGCTCATGGACGACCCGGCGGAGCTAGACCGCCTGCTGGCCATCGGTGCCGGTAAGGCCCGTGAGATTGCCTCTGTGACCGTGAAGAACGTGTATGACGCGGTAGGCTTCCTGCCCGCCCTCTAAGAGTTAGACGACCTAGCCTGGTGGCTTCTTCACCGACCATAGACCCCGACCGCAGGTACCTCAGCATTGTTGCCGAGGTACCTGCGATGGTGTCTGCGCGCCTGGTCAGTTGGCGGGCAAGCCAGGGCCTGGTGGGCCCCGTTGCAGAAAGCTGTCACATTACGATTTTGATTAGCGAGGACACCGGCGGCGACCCCCTGCGCTCCATTGAGCAGGCAGTCACCGGCATCGGCCCCGTGCAGGTGGGCCTGGGGCCGGCCGCAACCTTTGAGCCGGTTACCCCCGTAACCTACCTCCCCGTTGTCGCCGGGGCAGATAGGCTCACCCTGATTCATGTAGCCTGCCAGAAGGCGGTAGGGGAGTCCGTGTCACCTTTTCCCTACGAGCCTCACCTCACCCTAGCCAACCATGCCCCGGCCCCTTCCCTGGCGGCGTCCTTACGCGATTTTGCGACCCTACCACCCGCTCTTGCCCATTTCACCATGAACCGGCTGACGGTCTACCGATTCAGCGCAGGCAGCTGGCAGCAGCTGGGAACAATACGCCTCTAAGACATGGGGCGTCGCAGGCTCGCGCTGGATGGAGCCCAGCAGATTCCGAGTGCGCGAGGAAAATAATCTGCGGGCGGAATAGGCGTAAGCCTGGCCTTCACGCCCCGCCTTGCGGCGGATTGCGTTCGCTCTTGTGTGCTCGCGCGCTCGCACCCGCTCACTTCATCGAGCCGGCAGCTTCGCTGTGAGCCTGCTCCACCAAATCTTGTGAACAAGTTTCATCAATAGAAAAGGCCCTGCTTCTTCGCACCATGGGCGAAGAAGCAGGGCCTTTTGAGTGAGCGGTGTTTTAGTGGTCAGAGTCCACTTCGGTGGTGGTTACCAGTTCAGCGGTGCGGGAGATACCGTTGATTTCGTTGGGTACCTCGGGCAGGTCGATGCTGGCAAATACCTCGGCGGTACCGTCCGCAATCTTCGCCAGGGAGACAACGTGTAGCTTCTTGGTGGCGGGGTCGGTGACGTAGGCGGTTTCGCCGTCAACCCATATAGCGGGGCGGGGGTCCTGCCAGATTTCTGACTCGGTCCAGGAGTCCATGATGTCGACGGAACCCAGCTCGGTGCCGTCCTCAGCCCAGAAGCGGAGCTTGCCGTCGGTTGTCAGCAGCAGGTGGGAGCCTTCGGGGCCGCGGGCCAGTGAACGGAAGGTGTAGGAGATGCCTTCGGGCAGGGCGATCTTAGTGCGTTCCTTGGTGATGGTGTGGATCAGGGCGAACTGTTCGGGGCGTTCGAGTTCGGCGTCCTGGTCGGTTTTGTAGTCGGCGAGCACGATAGCTGAATCAGCTGAACCGGCCTGGTTGCCGGAGCGGGAGTATAGATCTTCGGGGTTGGTGATCTTGGTGAAAGTGCCGTCTGCGTAGATGAGGGCGCCGTCTTGGCAGCCAACGGTAAAGGTGTCGTTAGCGGCAATCGCTTCGCCGTGAATGCCGGGGCAGTCGAGGCTTTCGGTGACAACCGAGCCGTCGGCATTGATGACGGCTGCGCCGGTGCGGGCATCCTCGGTGCCTACCGATACCAGGTACTGGTTGTTCTCGAGGGGGATGGCCAGGCCGTGGTGAGCGTCGGGCAGAGTGATGGTTTCGGTGCTGATGTTGGTGGCGGTGTACTGGTCATCGCCGGTTAGGTCGGCGGGGGAGTAGACCTCGATGGTGCCGGTGTTGTCGGCGAACATGGCTGAGCGGCCGTAGTCGGTGATGACGTGGCCGGTGCCGTCCGCTGCGAAGGACAGGGAGGTAAGGGTAGGGGTAGTGGTGTAGTAGTGGTCGTGGTCGCCGTGGGCCTGGGTCCAGGCGCCCATGTCGAGCATGGTGTAGGAGGATCCGTCGGCTACGACCAGGTGGCGGTTGTCGCCTGCGGGCTGCAGGCGCAGGAAGCCTTCTTTTTCAATGGTTTCTATGGCTTCAAAGGTCTTGCCGTCCACGATCATGATTCCGCCGTCGTAGGTCAGTGCGATGCGGACTGAGGGGGCGGAGGCTTCGGTGATGGCTGCGCGTTCTGTGGTTGCGGTGGCGCTGGCCTGGTCTCTGGTTGAGGTGGCGGAGGGGGCGGACGCTGCCCCGCAGCCTGTAAGGGCAAGGGCGAGGGCGGCGCTGATGAGGGTGAAAAGAGGACGAGAGGTGTTGTACATGCCCACCAGTCTAAACTAAATGAGAATCATTTGCATAATGTGAGTGTCAAAAAAGACCCGCACCGAGAAAACGGTGCGGGCCTTTATGTAACTCTGATGGGCTAGAGCAGGTTGTCCTGGCCCAGTTCTTTCAGGGTGTTGACGGTGTTCTTCACGCTCTGGGCGTCGTCGCGTACGGTGACAAGCAGGGCATCTGCGGTGTCAACGATAACAACATCTTCAATACCGATGACCGAAATCTTACGGCCGGTGTTGTTGACGACGATGCCGGTGGATTCTTCGCTGATGACGCTGGACTTGTCGCCCAGTACGAAGAGATCATCGCCGCTCTTTTCGATGTTGAGGCGGGCTACGGCGTCAAAGTCGCCTACGTCGTCCCAGCTGAAGGGTCCGGGAACCATAGCTACGTCACCGGCTGCTGCGGCAGGCTCAGCTACTGCATAGTCGATGGCGGTCTTGGGTAGGGTCTCCCAGAGACGGGTCATGCAGGCTTCGCGTGAGGGTGTGTCCCAGGCGCGGGCGATTTCCATGATGCCGGCGTAGAGTTCTGACTCGTTGGCTTCGAGGTGCTGCAGCATGAGGGCTGCAGGAGCCACGAACATGCCGGCGTTCCAGGTGTAGTCGCCGCTGGCTACGTACTCGGTTGCGGTGGCTTCGTTGGGCTTTTCGACGAACTGGTCAACGGCAAGGACGCTGGGGGCGTCTTCCAGCCCCAGGTTCTGGGTGGCTTTGATGTAGCCGAAGGCGGTGGAAGGCTTGGTGGGTTCGATGCCGATGGTGACGATTTTGCCGGAGGCTGCGGCGTGTACGGCCTCGCGTACTACGGCTTGGAACTCTTCAACCGGGCTGATGATGTGGTCAGCGGCGAAGGATCCGATGATGGCCTCGGGGTCGCGCTCGTGCAGAATAGCGCAGGCAAGGCCAATGGCTGCTGCAGAGTCGCGAGGTGAGGGTTCGAGTACCAGGTCAGACCCGCGCAGCTCTGAGAGCTGCTGGGTGACGGCGTTGGCGTGGGCCTGGCCGGTGACGACAAGGACGCCATCAGCTGCGAGATCAACCAAGCGATCGTAGGTGGCACGGAGGAGGGATGAACCTGTCCCGGTCAGGTCAAGCAGAAATTTAGGTTCTACGGCGCGAGAGAGAGGCCATAGGCGGGACCCTACGCCGCCGGCCGGAATGAGGGGGTAGAACCGTTCAAGTGGTGTTCTCATTGTTTCTACAGTGTACCCAGAATTGAAGTCATAATGATGAAATCTTTTCCTTAAACTGTACGGCGCCGGTCACTTTTGACGGAAAACTTCACGGCGGCTTCCGCATGATAACGCCGATAGCTGGCTTAAGGGCATTAAAACCTTGCCTATTTCCCGGAAATACGGGGGTAAGAGATGGTGACACGGTGTAAGTAAGCGGCCCTAAAACCTGCTAATCTTGCTGTTGAGTAGAACACACAATACGTATGTTGCGTGGGCGCACAGATGGGCTCAACCTATCGGTGTGTCGTTTCGCATCACACAGGAGGTTATTCAGTGCCGAATACATCCAAGGGCACGCTGTACCGCGGCCGTGAAGGTATGTGGTCGTGGGTTGCCCACCGCATTACAGGTATCGCCATTTTCTTCTTCTTGCTGGTTCACGTGCTTGATACCGCTGTTGTCCGCGTCTCTCCCGAGGCCTACAACGCCGTCATGCACATCTACAAGAACCCCATCATGGGTCTGGGCGAAGCTGTTTTGGTAGCAGCTATTGTCTACCACGCCTTTAACGGTATCCGCATTATCCTGGTGGACTTCTGGAAGAACGGTGCCAAGAACCAGAAAGCTATGCTCTGGGGCGTCCTGGTGCTCTGGGCCGTCGTCATGGTTCCCTTCCTCGTCCGTCACTTCATGCTCGTCTTTGGGGGTCACTAAGACATGGCAACTCCTCTGAAAACCAAGATTTCGGTTCCCCGTAGCCGCGACAACACCGTCTCGGGTATCAAATACAACCGGGCCTCGTCCAAGCGCAACAACTTCGAGATGTTCGCCTGGCTCTACATGCGTGTCTCCGGTGTTCTGCTGGTCATCCTGATTTTCGGTCACCTCTTCGTCAATCTCATGATGGGTGAAGGCGTACACCGCATTGACTTCGGTTTTGTCGGCGGTAAGCTGGCTAACCCCTTCTGGCAGGTCTGGGATCTTCTGCTCCTGTGGCTGGCTATGCTGCACGGCGCTAACGGCATCCGCGTTATCATCGACGATTACGCAGAAAAGGACGGCGTGCGCTTTGCCCTGAAGGTAGCCCTCTTCCTTGCCACCGCTTTCGTGATTCTTCTGGGCACCCTGGTCATCTTCACCTTTGATCCCTGCCCCGCCGGTGCAGCCGCAGACCTTTTGCCGTCCTTCTGCACCGCCCCGTAAGCTATTGGCGCTCTAGATTTTAGAAAGAAGCATTCACACAATGCAGGTACATAAGTACGACGTCGTTATCATCGGCGCAGGCGGCGCTGGTATGCGAGCCGCTATCGAAGCTGGCCAGCGCGTCCGCACCGCTGTGCTCACCAAGCTCTACCCCACCCGCTCCCACACCGGTGCTGCCCAGGGCGGCATGTGTGCGGCTCTGGCTAACGTTGAAGAGGACAACTGGGAGTGGCATACCTTTGACACCATCAAGGGCGGCGACTACCTGGTAGACCAGGACTCAGCTGAGGTCATGGCGAAAGAAGCCATCGATGCCGTTCTCGATCTTGAGAAGATGGGTCTTCCCTTTAACCGCACTCCCGAGGGTCGTATTGACCAGCGCCGCTTCGGTGGTCACACCCGCGACCACGGTAAGGCTCCTGTGCGCCGCGCCTGCTACGCAGCAGACCGCACCGGCCACATGATTCTGCAGACCCTCTACCAGAACTGCGTCAAGCACAACGTAGAGTTCTACAACGAGTATTACGTGCTCGACCTGGTTATGGTGGAAGACGAGGACGGCGTCCGCCGCCCCGCAGGTGTTGTCTCCTACGATCTGGCTACCGGCGACGTCCACGTCTTCCAGGCCAAGAGCGTTATCTTCGCCTCCGGTGGCTGTGGCAAGATCTTCAAGACCACCTCCAACGCCCACACCCTGACCGGTGACGGCATGGCAATTGCCCTGCGCAACGGTATTCCGCTGGAAGACATGGAGTTCGTGCAGTTCCACCCCACCGGCCTTGCAGGCCTGGGCATCCTGGTTTCTGAGGCTGCCCGCGGTGAAGGCGGTATTCTGCGTAACTCCGACGGTGAACGCTTCATGGAACGTTACGCCCCCACCATTAAGGACCTTGCCCCCCGCGACATCGTGGCCCGTTCCATGGCGAACGAAGTTCGTGAAGGCCGAGGCTGTGGCCCTAACAAGGACTACGTGCTTCTGGATCTCACCCACCTCGAGCCCTCCCACATCGACGAGAAGCTCCCCGATATCACCGAGTTCGCTCGCACCTACCTGGGCGTTGAACCCTACACCGAGCCCGTCCCGGTTTTCCCCACCGCCCACTACGCCATGGGTGGCATCCCCACCAACATCAAGGCAGAGGTACACTCCAACTCCGAGGATATCATCCCCGGCCTCTACGCTGCCGGTGAAGTCGCCTGTGTATCGGTCCACGGCTCCAACCGTCTGGGTACCAACTCCCTGCTCGACATCAACGTCTTCGGTAAGCGCGCCGGTATCTACGCAGCAGAATACGCAGCCTCAGCTGACTTCCTGCCCGTCCCCGATGACGCCGCAGACGCTACCCTGGAGCTGCTCAACCAGATCCGCAATGGCGAAGGCACCGAAAAGGTAGGTCAGCTACGCAAGGAACTGCAGGATGTCATGGATGCCGACATGCAGGTCTTCCGCACCGAGGCAACCATCCACAACGCCGTCAACAAGATTGTTGAACTCGAAGAGCGTTACAAGAACATCCAGATTCAAGACAAGGGCAAGCGCTTCAACCTCGACCTGCTTGAAGCGGTCGAACTGGGCTTCCTGCTGGAACTGGCCAAGGTTATGTCTGTGGCTGCCCTGCACCGCAAGGAGTCCCGCGGCGGCCACTTCCGCGAAGACTACCCCGATCGCGACGACGCTAACTTCATGAAGCACTCAATGGTCTACCTCGATGAGAACGCCGAGATGGAAGGCATCAAGGGCCTGCGCTTCGACACCAAGCCCGTGACCTTCACCCGCTATGAACCGATGGAGCGTAAGTACTAAAATGGCTGATTTTGAAGCACGTGAACCCGAATCCAAGGTTGAGCTGAAGTCTGAGTCAGGCGAAGCGGGCGCTATTCCCACCTTCGACGTGACTGTGCAGGTTCGCCGCTACAACCCCGAAGAGTCAGCAGAAGCCCACTGGGACGAATTCAAGCTGACCATGTACGGCACCGACCGTGTGCTCGATGCCCTGCACAAGATTAAGTGGGAGATCGACGGCTCGCTGTCCTTCCGCCGCTCCTGTGCCCACGGTATCTGTGGCTCCGACGCTATGCGCATCAACGGCCGCAACCGCCTGGCCTGCAAGACCCTGCTCAAGGATCTTGACCTGTCCAAGCCCATCACCGTTGAGCCCATCAAGGGTCTGCCCTGCGAGAAGGACCTCATCGTAGACATGGAACCCTTCTTCCAGGCCTACCGCGAGATTATGCCCTTCCTGGTCAACGACACCCACGAGCCGGAGCGCGAGCGCTACCAGTCCCAGGAGGACCGCGCCCGCTTTGACGACACCACCAAGTGCATCCTCTGCGCCGCGTGTACCTCGTCCTGCCCCGTCTTCTGGACCGACGGCCAGTACTTCGGCCCCGCAGCTATTGTCAACGCCCACCGCTTCATTTTCGACTCTCGCGATGATGCCGGTGACATGCGTCTTGAGATTCTCAACGATAAGGAAGGTGTCTGGCGCTGCCGCACCACCTTCAACTGCACCGAGGCTTGCCCCCGCGGTATTGAAATTACCAAGGCGATTGCCGAGGTCAAGCAGGCTATCCTGGCCCGCTCCCTCTAAAGGCCGGTAGAAAGTCGCGCTCCACAGCCCCTGTGGAGCGCGACTTTTTGTATGAGGGGCTACTCTATATACATGTCGTCCTATTCTTTTGCTGCAAGCTCCTTGGATCTGAGCTCACCCTTGTTTGCCCAACGTCTGCGTACCCTGGTGCCGGAACTGATTGCATTTCGGCGTGAAGTGCATCAGAACCCTGAGCTGTCGTACCTTGAGAACAAGACGACCGAGCGTATTTTCCGTACCCTCACCGAGGCGGGGCTGGCACCCAAGCATTTGAAGGGTACCGGCTGCTATGTGGATGTGGGTTCTGGCCCGATGGCCGCTGCCCTGCGTGCCGATATCGATGCCCTGCCTATTCAGGAAGAAACTGACCTGCCCTACGCTTCTCAGGTCGATGGCGTCATGCATGCCTGCGGTCACGATATTCACCAGACCGTCATGCTGGGGGTGGCTATTGCCCTGCACCGCCTTCACCAGGAGCTTCCCCTGGATGGTACCGTGCGCATTATTTTCCAGCCGGCTGAGGAGCAGCTGCCCGGCGGGGCGGTGGATGTCATTGCCCAGGGTATCCTCGAGGGCGTGCCCCGCGCCTTCGCTCTGCACTGTGAACCTAAGGTTGACGTGGGTAAAATCGGTACCCGCATCGGGGCTATTACTAGTGCCTCCGACACCATCAAAATTACTCTTAAGGGCCGCGGCGGGCACACCTCCCGCCCGCACCTGACCGAGGACGTCATTTACGCCCTCTCCCAAATCGCGATTAACGTGCCTGCTGTGCTCTCGCGCAAGACGGACGTCCGCTCCGGCGTGCTGGTTGCCTGGGGGCAGATTGAGGCTGGGGTAGCTCCCAACGCTATTCCGTCTACCGCTTTCTTGGCCGGTACCATGCGCTGCCTTGACGCATACGTTTGGAAGCAGGCCGGTGCCATGCTCGATGAGGTGGTCGATCAGATTGCTGCCCCCTACAACGTAGAGGTTGAGCTGGAGCATTACCGGGGGGTGCCGCCGTCCGTCAATACCGAAGATGAGGTGGCCATGATTGAGGCGGCCTCCCGCGCGGAGCTGGGGGAGGACTCCGTGGTGCTGGTGGAGCAGTCCATGGGTGGGGAAGACTTTGCCTGGATGCTTCAGGAGGTTCCCGGTGCCCTAATCCGTCTGGGCACCCGCGTGCCCGGTGGAGTGACCTACGATCTGCACCGGGGCGATTACGTGCCGGACGAACGTGCGATTGAGTACGGAGTGCAGGTCATGGCCGCGACTGCGCTGCGGGCTATTCGCCAGGAATCTACAATTGAGATAAAAGTAATATAAATCTCGTTATGCTGTGGTAGATTTCTCTGTATAGCAGGTCGCTATATCGAAAATTGGAAAGGGGATGTCATGATTCGCGTCAGGAATCTTATTGGCACTTTCTTTATCACTCTGTTAATTTCTTTGAGCGTTTTTGGTGGGATTGCGCCTGCCAACGCAGCTGGCTAGAACTCGAACTGTAGCATGTGGGTGGAAGGCCGAACTGCTAGCGTAATATGCAACCAAATTCCAGGCTTCCAGCGTCCTTCGATATATCAGGTTTCAGTGCTTTGCCGCGGCTGGTCACTATTGCAAGGTTGAAAGGAGCATTATGTATTTGGTCCTATCGTTGCTCCCGGACAGGTCTCATCTGCCACTTGTGGATACAATGAGAAGGTTATTTGGAAGAACGTGCTATGGAACTAGAAACTAACTTAATCTTTCTGATTTTATACTATGTGAAATAATTACGGCTCACACCTCTCCTTCTTGAGTGTGTGAGCCGCTGTGAGTAGCCCGAGGCTAACCTGCCTGCTTAGGCGGTGGGGGTACCTGCAGTTTCGACCTTGATGGTACCTGAGATGATGTCTTCCTTGATCTTGTCGAGCTCAGCCTTGGTCTCGTCTGAGACTGCTGATTCGAAGCTGTGGAAGGGGGCCAGGCCAACGCCGTCGTTCTCCAGGGTGCCGATGTAGGCGTCGGAGGTGAAGTTACCGTCCATGTCTGACTTGATGGTTTCGGTGATAGCGGCGTCCATCTTCTTCATGATGGAGGTCAGGATGATGTCCTGGAAGTCGGGGTTGGTTTCAACACCGTCAGCGTCAACCCAAATCACAGAGGCGAGGTTCTCGGGGCTGGTGGCGTTGTATTCCTTGACAGCTTCGAGAGTACCGGAACCTACGGGGCCAGCTACGGGCAGGATGATGTCTGCGCCCTGGTCCAGGAAGTTCTGGGTGTTGGTCTTGCCCTTGGTGGCGTCTTCGAAGTCACCGGTGAAGGTGCCTGACTGGGCCTCAGTGTTCCAGCCGAGTACCTCAACGTTGGCGCCCTTCTGCTCGTTGTAGTAGGCAACGCCCTGGGCAAAGCCGTCCATGAAGATGGTAACGGTGGGGAATTCCATACCGCCGTAGGTTGCAACCTTACCGGTCTTGGTCTGGGCCGCGGCCAGGTAGCCTGCCTGGAAGGCAGCCTGGGCGGTATCAAAAACGATGGGGCGCACGTTGTCGAGCTCGATGGAGTTATCGTCAACGATGGTGAAGTGCATGTCGGGGTTAGCTTCTGCTACTTCCTTGGTGGCATCTGCCAGGCCGAAGCCAACGGTGATGGTCAGGTTGCAGCCAGACTGTACCATCTGGTCAAGATTGGGTGCATATTCGGTTTCGGTGGTGGACTCTGCATCCCTGTATTTGATGCCATATTCGGCAACAGCATCCTTCAAGCCCTTGTAGGAGTTTTGGTTGAAGGACTTGTCCTGGAAACCGCCGAAATCAGAAACGATGCAGCCTAGGTAGTCGTTGCTTCCACTGGAGGTTGAAGAGGAAGAGGAAGCTTCGGGGGCTGCGCCACAGCCAGCCAGCAGGAGAGCTGAGATGCCCAGCAGTGAACCGGTTGAGGCAAGGTGCTTGCGTGTGAGAGACATGGAGGTCCTTTTCATACGGCCCTGAAAGCGAGCGGCGTGTAGTCTACGCCAACTGTGTGAGTGGTACTTTCAGAGAAACTGTCTGTAACTCTAATCATCATAGTGGGTACGATGTAAACTTGCACAGTAGCTTTTGGCGGCTTGGATACAGAGTTTAGAAGATTTTTCCTTAAAATGTATTTGCTAAAGAGTGAGTCACATGGAAGTGGCTTTATTCTGGGATAATTATGCATCGGGGTTCGAATTTGGATATTTCGGAACCCGCTAAACTAGGCACAAACACTCCTTCACTCTGCAGCCTGCATCAGGCCGTAGTGTGCGTCCGGTTCTCACACAGAAAGCCACCCCATGAAACTCGAACTGCGCAAGGTCACTAAACGCTTCGGTGACTTTACCGCGAACGACAGCATCGACCTTGTGGTCCGTCCCGGCACAGTACACTGCTTGCTGGGTGAAAACGGCGCGGGTAAGTCCACCCTCATGAACGTCATCTTCGGTCTCTACCAGCCCACCGAAGGCCAGCTGTTCATCGACGACCAGCCGGTTGAGTTCTCAGGCCCCTCAGACGCCATGGCAGCAGGCATCGGCATGGTGCACCAGCACTTTATGCTGGTCCCCGTCTTCACCGTTGCCGAGAACGTGGCTCTGGGCTCCGAATCCCTCAAGGGCGGCACCCTCGATCTTGAGACCACCCGCCGTAAGATCCGTGAGATCTCAGACCGCTACGGCTTTGCTGTTGACCCCGACGCCATCGTTGAAGACCTGCCCGTTGGCGTGCAGCAGCGCGTTGAAATTATCAAGGCCCTGGTGCGTGACGCAGAGATTCTGATTCTTGACGAGCCCACCGCTGTGCTCACCCCGGCAGAAACTGACCAGCTGCTGGGCATCATGGACCAGCTCCGCAAGGACGGCAAGTCCCTGCTCTTTATCTCCCACAAGCTCCGCGAAGTCCGCGAAATTTCGGACGACATCACCGTCATCCGCCGCGGCAAGGTCGTAGGCCATGCTGATCCCTCCATGTCGACCACCGAACTGGCCTCCCTCATGGTGGGTAAGGCCGTGCAGCTGACCGTCGACAAGTCTGAGGCCCAGACCAACGACCAGACCTTCGCTGTCGAAAACCTCACCCTGGTTGCCGAGAACGGCGTGCCCCTGCTCAAGGACGTCACCTTCACCGTGCACGGCGGCGAAATTCTCGCCGTTGCCGGTGTGCAGGGCAACGGCCAGACCGAACTGGCAGAATCCATCATCGGCCTGCACCCCAAGGCCACCGGCTCCATGAAGCTCAACGGCACCGAGTTGCTGGGTATGACCACCAAGCAGGTCCTGCGCACCGGCGTCGGCTTTGTGCCCGAAGACCGCAACAAGGACGGCCTCGTCGGCTCCTTCTCCATCTCAGAGAACCTGATCCTCGACCTCTTCGACACCAAAGACTTCTCATCGGCAGGCACCCTCAACCGTGCCAAGATCTCTGAAAACGCCGACCGGGCAGGTGCTGAGTTCGATATCCGCATGGGCTCCAAGGAGCACACCGCCTCGACCCTCTCCGGCGGTAACCAGCAGAAAATTGTCGTAGCCCGCGAACTTTCCCGCCCACTAGAACTCTTTGTCGCATCCCAGCCCACCCGCGGTGTCGACGTCGGCTCCATCGAGTTCATCCACAAGCGCATCGTTGAAGAACGCGACAAGGGCGTGCCCGTCATCATCGTCTCTACTGAACTCGACGAGGTTTACGGGCTGGCCGACCGCATCGCCGTCTTCTTCCACGGCGAGCTCATGGGCATCGTCCCGCCCAGCACGCCCCGCTCCGTGCTCGGCCAGATGATGGCAGGAGCCACCTACGAAGAGGCCCTCGCAGCAGCTGTAGAACACGAAGAAGAAGCCCCCAGCGCTTCCCACGCCAAGCACATGGCCACCACCCCCGAGACCCCCTGGGCAGAAGGAGAAGAGAATGAGCGAGCATAAGCCCGCAACCCCGCAGGTAGACCC
>NZ_SPQC01000039.1 GCF_004569295.1 Rothia nasimurium | reverse complement strand
CAGCCTTTTAGCTCTCTCCCACCTCACCCAGTGGTACTCAGATTCGCACCAGCAGCCCCTGGATTTTCGCTTCACCGTTCACGGGACAACCGTTGAGGCACCCGTCGCCACCATCACCGGCGCACTGGGCACAAGAGCACCTGCTGACTTCGCCCAGGCCGCAACAGTAGCAGCCTTTGAGTTAGCGCAGGCAGGCCACTTTAAGGGCTCCTACACGGTGCGCATCAACGCCTCCCCCGGAGGGCAGGCCATCGTCAAACAGATGCCCACCGCAGCCCCAGCAACAGAGCAGGACGAGGCCTTCCAGCCGTCCGCGCCCACTCAGTCCGTTTCAAATAACGGCCTGCAACTGCGCTCTGCCCTGCTTGCCCGCGGGCACAACTCCGGCTACTCCCCCGCCGAGGTTGCAGCCGAAGAGAAGCAGCGTGGCTTCACCTTCACCCCTGAACTCAAGTTCTATCGGGCGCTAGTACGCAACGGCATAATCGCCGAAGTCGCCGGGCAGAACGTTATCGCCTCCACCCCGCAGGCTGATTTTGGGGCGTCCACCCTCGATCCAGCCCCCTGGAAGGCCCCCGAAAAGACGGACGGCACCGTCCAAGCCGTCCTCAATCACACCCTGTGGATTGAAATTGCCAGCTCCCCCACCCATCTCTACGCCATTGACCTGGCACCCGGCGCCCAGGGCACCGTGGGCCAGGTCATCGCGCGCAGGCGCGGTGAGGCTTCTGTGCCGGTTCAGGTTGCGCTCTCGTTGGCAGATTTTGTGACCGGTGAGCTGGTAGGTCAGGACGCCGGCGGCAGCTCCTCCGCCCCGGCGGCCGCCGCTGCCCCCAAGGCCACAGCGGGGGCATCCGCTCTCGCGCAGACTATCGCCTGGGTGGGCACCGTTGAGCCAGTAGCCCTCCCCGGCTTCCTAGGGTGGACGCTTGCACCCACCGAGGCCCGTTACCGGGCGGTTCTAGCTGAAATCGACCCCGACTCAGTGGCCGAGCCTGAGACTGCCGCAGCCGAAGAGCCCGTCGAGAACCATGAAGTCCCCGCTCTGGCAGACGAACCTACCCCCACCCCGGCCAATAGCTCTGAGCCGGTGATTGCACCCGCAGCGCCAGTGGTTATTAAGTCCACTACGACCTCGGAAAATGCTTCCAGCCTCTTCACCACCCCGGGTGCAGATGAGCCTACACCGGAGTCAGTCGCTACTCCCGAGGCTGAGACCCTACCGGCATCGTCCGCGCAGGAGCAGGACGAAGCTGCCTCCAGCCCCCTGAGCCAGGCGGCAAGCGCCTACGCGGCTGCGGCCTTCCCCAACGATCTTCCCGTGACCACCGGAGAGAAAGCCCAGGATATTCGCGACATTGACCCCGGTGTTGCCCGCGTACCGGCCTCACCTGAGCAGAAGAACATCGCCAACACGATAGGCACCCTTGCTTTCGGCACCCCCGAAGAACGCAAGGAGTACCAGAGCACAGATACCGACGCCGTGCCCAGCATTGCGGCCCGGGCTAGGAAGGTGTCGCTGGCGTCCGCGCAGGCCGAGCCTCAGCAGCCTGTGGACGAGGCTGAGCAGAAGCAGGACGACCGCAGTCTGCGTTCAGCCCTGCGCAAGTTCTTTATCGGTGACTAGCCTACCGATACGAAGCTGACAAGGCATAACAGGCGGTACACCCAGGTTACGGGTGTGCCGCCCAGCCTTTCCTGCTGGCGGTAGCGGGCGTAGGCTGGTAGGGCACACCAAACAAGGAACGGAGTAGTAGTGGCACGCTCATCTCAAGACACCCTGGGCAGTACCCCCCTTGAAGTTTTCATTCCGGCAGCCGGCGAAAACCCGGACGACCCCGGCGACACCCAGCGCGACGCTTTCCTCACCGCGGCGCAGGAGCTACTTGATGAGGGCCTTGATATTGCCGTCTACTCCACCGACTCCTACCCCTCTGCCTTTACCGCCTGTGAGCCGGTAGCCGATCAGCTTGCTATGGCCGGTGCCGAGGTTCTGCCCATCCTGCTGGTCGAAGGCCTGGTCAAGGTGTCGTACATGTACCCCACCGCGGAGCAGCTCCGCCGTTTCTCCCGCTTTGGTGAGGTCAAGCAGCCCAAGGCTAACGCCGCCGCGACGGCCTGCGGTACCGGTGGTGCAGACGCCCCCGCGACGGTTCCTGCCGCTGAACCGGCTGGCTTTGCTGCGATGCTGGCAGGAGTGACGCCTAAGCCTGCCGGTGGCCCCGACATTGGCAACCGGGTCAACCTGATGGGGGGCCACGATTCTGCGCCAGCGTCGCAGGGGGCCTCTGCCGAATCAGGGCAGTCTGCGAAGCAGGCCTCGTGTGGCTGTGGCTGCGGGTGTGGCGACTAAAATAGAGCCGACACACATTTTTCTAAGGAGTAGTCGATGATTGGTGCGCGTGTAGAGCACAAGGATGAGTTCTTTATTGCGGGCTTCCGCGAGACCGTGAAGCAGGGCGCTGGCATTGGCGAGCTTTGGAAGAAGCTCACCGCCCATGCCGAGGCGCGGGGGGTGACCATGCCTGAGGTCCACTCGATGGGTGTGATTGTGGGGATGAACGCTGCCGGCGAGTTCGACTACATGGCGGGGATTCTGGTGGAGAACCTGGAAACCGCGCAGGCTCTGGGCCTCAATGCCCTTAAGGTGGACGGCGGTGAGTTCGCGGTGACGACCGTTGAGGGTCCGGTGCCCATGAGCACCATGGCTGGTGTGGACCACCTGATGGGTACCTTCCTGCCCGCGTCAGGTTTTAAGCCCAATGGCCCGGTCTTTGAGGCCTATGGTCCGGGTGACCCGTCCGCTGACGATTTTCAGATGCAGGTCTGGGTGCCGGTGAAGGCTGCATAGCCCTACTTTTTTCTTCTGATGACTAAAGCTGCCCCCTCACTACGTGAGGGGGCAGCTTTGCAGTTCTAGGCTTATGGGTAGCCGACTGGTGGGGCCTAGCTGACCGCGCCGCGCAGGGTGCGCAGGGCTACCTGCAGGACGGCCAGGCGGGGGCGGCCATCGGCACCGGGGGCGGCGTCCTGAATCTCAGCCAGCATGGAATCCACACGACCCATACGGACGGGGTGGTTCTCTACCCAGCGAGCCAGGGCGGCGTCGCCGCTCTCAGTTCCGGCGGCCACGCCCTCACCAACCTCCTGGACAACATTGAGAGCCAGGGAGGCAGCAATCTCGTAGAGGTCATCGCGCAGGGATGAACGGGCCAGGGTCTCCCAGCGGTCGTTACGAGGCAGCTTAGAGATGGTGGTCAACAACAGGTCAACCTGGAAACGGTCGTAGACCGAGTAGTAGACGCGGGCAACCTGCTCGGTGGAGAGGCCGTTGGCTTCTGCGATACGCACTACGTCCATGAGGGCGAAGGCTTCGAACTCACGAATCCAGTTGACGATGAGTTCCTCGGGCAGACCCCAGGCTTCTGCCCGGTCACGCATGGCGCGGACGCGGGCGCGGGTATCGTCCGCGAAGTAGTCCTTGAGTGAGGGGATCAGCTCGGCAACGGGCTTGAAGCGCTCGATCATCTCGGCGATGGGGGTGCCCACGACGACTGAGCGTTCAGCTGCAAACCAGCGGGCCAGGCGGTCGAGCACACGCTGCCAGTCCTTGATGACGGCCTGCCAGCCTTCCAGGGGAACGGAAGCAGGGAGTTCGCGATGCAACCGTGCAGAGTTGCCAATGCCAAATGTTTCACGTGAAACGTAGAAGGCTCGGGCAAGGGCGTCTACACCCACACCGGTTTCTTCCACCGCACGGAAGACGTGGGTGATACCGCCCAGGTTGACCATCTCGTTGGCTACGCGGGTGCAGATAATCTGCTTGCGCAGGGGGTGAGATTCTAGGTGCTCGCCGAAGCGTTCAACCAGGGCGGGCGGGAAGTACTCGGTGAGCACGCGGGCCAGGTAGGGGTCATCTGCCAGGTCGGTATTCTCGAGCTCTGCAATGAGGTGAATCTTCACGTAGGCAGCGAGAACGGCCAGTTCAGGCCCGTTGAGGGTTTCACCGGTAGCTTCGTAGCGTTCACGGATTTCCTCGTCGGTGGGCAGGAATTCCACCTCGCGGTTGAGGCCGGCGTTCTCTTCCAGGTCGTGAATCAGACGGATGTAGGCCTCGACACCGGGCACCACGCCGTGGCGCTCGGCCTGCAGCAGCACGTTCTGCTCAACGTTGGTGCGCAGTACCTGGGCGCCGACGTCCTCACGCTGGGCTTCGATGAAGCCTGCGCGTTCTTCGGCAGAGAGCTCACCAGCGGTGACCAGACGGTCTACCAGAATCTTGATATTGACCTCGCGGTCTGAGGTCTCTACACCGGCGGAGTTATCGATGGCGTCGGTATTGATGAGGATGCCAGCGCGGGCAGCTTCGATACGACCCAGCTGGGTGAAGCCCAGGTTACCGCCTTCGCCCACGATGCGAGCGCGCAGGTCGCGGCCGTTGACGCGGATGGCGTCGTTGGCCTTGTCGCCTACGGCGGCGTGGGTTTCGGTGAAGCCCTTGACGTAGGTGCCGATACCGCCGTTGTAGAGCAGGTCGACGGGGGCCTTGAGGATGGCAGAGAGCAGTTCGGGCGGGGCCATTTCGGTGACGCCTTCATCGAGGCCCAGAGCCTGACGTACCTGCTCAGAGATTGGGATGGATTTAGCGCCGCGCGAGTAGACGCCACCACCGGCTGAGATGAGCTCGGGGTTGTAGTCCTGCCAGGAGGAGCGGGGCAGGTTGTAGAGGCGTACGCGCTCGTCGAAGGCGACATCGGCCTTGGGGTTGGGGTCCAGGAAGATGTCGCGGTGGTCGAAGGCAGCAACCAGGCGGGTAGTGCGGGAGCGCATGAGGCCGTTACCGAAGACGTCGCCGCTCATGTCACCGATGCCGACGGCAGTGAATTCTTCGGTCTGGCAGTCGATGCCCAGCTCAGCGAAGTGGCGCTTGACCGACTCCCAGGCGCCGCGGGCGGTAATGCCCATGGCCTTGTGGTCGTAGCCGACGGAGCCACCGGAGGCGAAGGCATCGCCCAGCCAGAAGCCGTAGTCTGCGCTGATGGCGTTAGCGGTGTCTGAGAAGGAAGCGGTTCCCTTGTCAGCGGCTACAACCAGGTAGTAGTCGTCGCCGTCGCGGGCGATAACGCGGGGGTTGTGTACGACGGTTTCGCTGCCGTCAGCCTCAATAGCAAGGTTGTCGGTGACGTCGAGCAGGGAGGCGATGAAGACCTTGTAGGACTCGCGACCTTCGGTAATCCAGGCGTCTCGGTCGAGGGCCGGGTTGGGGAGCTGCTTGGGGTAGAAGCCGCCCTTGGCGCCGGTGGGGATAATGACGGCGTTCTTGACCATCTGGGCCTTAACAAGGCCGAGCACCTCGGTGCGGAAGTCTTCGCGGCGGTCAGACCAGCGCAGGCCACCGCGGGCAACGGAACCGAAGCGCAGGTGCACGCCCTCAACGCGGGGTGAATAAACGAAGATTTCGAAGGTGGGGCGGGGCAGGGGCGCGAATTCAATCTGACCAGGTGCCACCTTGAGGGCCAAGGCCGGACGGTCCAGGTAGGCGTTGGTGCGCAGGGTCGCCTTCATGACGGCAGCCAGGGAGCGCATGAAGCGGTCCACGTCGAGGGTGGGGATGGCGTCAAGGACGCCACCCAGTTCACGCCAGACCTGCTCACGGGCGTCCTCGCGCTGCTCGTCGCTTGCGAACTGAGCATCGGGGTCGAAGGTAGCGGCGAAGTAGTCGGCGAGCAGGCGGGTAGCGGCAGGGTAGGCCAGCAGGGTGTCAGACATAAACTCGGCCGAGTAGACCTGGCCCAGCTGTACCAGATAGTGGGTGTAGGCGCGCAGTACGCGGACCTGCTCCCAGGTCAGACCTTCTGCCAGAATCAGGCGGTCGAGGCTGTCGGACTCGCGCTTGCCCAGCAGGTAGGCGTTCAGGGTGTCCTCGTAGAGGGCAGAAACCTTCTCTGCTTCTACGCCTTCGGGCAGTTCAACGCCGAAGTCGTAGAGGGAGAAGTTGCGGCCGTCTGCCGGAGTAATGTCGTAGGGCTTCTGGTCGATAACGACCAGGCCCATGTTCTGCATCACAGGTAGCAGTTCGGTGAGGGTATGGGCGCTAGCCAGGTAGGTCTTAATGCGGGTGCGGCCCTGGCGCTCACCCATGCGGATAGCGGCCGGCTGAGCATCGCTGAGCGATTCGAAGATGTTGATATCTTCAACGGCGTTTTCGACCTCGTAGTCGGCGCGGTAGGTCATGGGCACAGCCTCAGACCAGGCTGAGGCGGCTGCACGGCCGTCCTCGGCACTCAGACCTTCGCCTGCGGCTGCTGTCTCAACGGCAGCTGCGGTTGCCTCACCCCAGGAGCGGGTAGCTTCCTGCAGACGGCGCTCAATCGCCTTGGCATCCAGGGCCGGAATGGTATTGGGAGTTGTCAGGCGCAGGCGGAAGAAGATACGAGCCAGGGACGAGGTGGAGAGGTAGACCTCGAAGTCTAGGCTTTCAATGTCGATGAACTCGTGGAAGACAGCCTCAAGGCGCTGACGTACGTGGGTGTTGTAGCGGTCGCGCGGCAGGAAGACGGTGGCGGAGACGAAGCGGCCAAAGGCGTCCGGACGCAGGAAGAGGCGGGTGGTGCGGCGTTCTTCCAGGCCCATGATGCCGCGGAAGGTGTCGGTAAGTTCCTGCAGGTCAGCGTGGAGAAGTTCGAGGCGGAGGTAGTCCTCAATGATACCGGCCAGGGTCTTGTCGGAGTGGGATCCCGGCTGGTAGCCCAGGTGGCGGCGCATAATAGCTACGCGCTCACGCACGATGGGGGTTTCAACGGCGGGCAGGGAGTAGGCCTGGCGGGAGAAGAGGCCCAGAATGACGTATTCGCCCACAATCTTGCCGGAGCGGTCAAAGTCGCGCACACCGATGTAGTCCAGGTACTCGTGACGGTGCACGGTGGAGCGAGAGTTGGCCTTGGTGATGTAGAGGGGCTTGGGGTCGCGGGCATTTTCAAGGCCCAGGCCGGTAAGGACGATGGGGTCGCCTTCGCCGGTATCGGCCAGAATGCCCAGACCGGAACCGTCGCGGTCGGTCAGCAGCAGGTCACCTGAGTGACCTGAGAGGTCGCGTTCCTTGATGCCCATGAAGAGGAAGTTGCCGCGGGTGAGCCAGCGTAGGAATTCCTGGACTGATTCGATGCGGGTCATGGGGTCGGCGTCGGAGTTGATGGAGCCGGTGTAGTGGGCAGCCCCGCCCAGGGTAACGTCGGTGAGTTCGCCCAGTTTTTCTGCGATGTCGAGGGTGCGGGCGGCCATGGCGTCGTTGTCACGGGCTGCGCGGCGTACGTCAATCAGAATGGAGCGGATTTCCTGCTCAAGACGGGTAACGTCTTCACCTTCAACGCGGGAGGTGAGGCGGACAGCAATCCACGACTCAATGGTGGCACCAGCACCGATGTTGCCGGTGGCAGCATCACGCAGAATGGGCATGGAGACGGTGTCACCGCTTGCTACTGGCTGCTTAAAGCCGGTGCCGGTCACGCTGGTCAAGCGGCCACTTGCATCGCGTTCTACGACAAAGGTGGGGTGGATGAGTCCTGAAATGCCGCCCCAGTTTGCGGCAATCTGAGCGGTGATAGATGAGACCAGGAAGCTGGTGTCGTCTACAACGATAAAGAGAGTGCTGCCAGCGTCATCGTTGCTCACTGAAATCAGGGCTTCACCGGCTGCCCGCTGATCTGCCAGGGCACGGTGGGCCTGGGCAAGGTTGGTTAGCTGCTGGTCACTCAGACCTTCGAGTTCGTCAGCTGAGCTGTGACGGTAGTATTCGTTGATCCAGTCTTCGCTACCGGACCAGTGGGCTGAACGATCGTTCGTGAGCAAGGGTTTGCCTTTCGCTGGGCGGATGTCACTCCGTTGTGATACCTGGGTGCGCGGGTCTGCGCTCCACTTACATAGTAGTCGGGAAGACGGTGGGAGTGAACCGCAACACCGAGGTGCTCAAACAGATTAAGCACCCCACTCCAGGAGGCCCATCCCAGCAGTTTCTCTTCACATACGAGACATACAGTCTCACATTGCAAAAACACTATCGCCAGGTTTCTTCCCCGCTCTTATGCTGGAATTTCCACCGGGCGCCAGCGTCCCTCACCAATCAGAAGGGCAGATGATGTCAGCTACTCCTACTTCAGCTCTCTCACCCAAAGTTCTACATGCCTACTCCCGCTACCTCCTGCAGCTCGGAGCCAGCTTCAGCGCAGACTTTATGGCCCAGGCCCTTGCCAGCACCCCCGGCATCGCCGCAGGTATTGCCGACATCTTCAGCACAGGCTTCGATCCCGCCCTCGAAAAGGACGCGGACGCCCGCCGCACCTCCCAGCGCGCAGCGGCCAAAGACGTGCGCGCCGATATCGAAAAGCTGGACGACGAAACCCAGGATTTCTTCACCAAGCTGCTTGAGGTCGTCCTCGCAACTGTTCGCACCAACGCCTATCAGGGTAAAGAAACCATCGCCCTAAAAATCTCAACCCGCGACGTTTCTTTTGCACCTCTTCCCAAGCCGCTCTTTGAAATCTTTGTCGAAGGTGAAGCCCTCGAAGGTGTACACCTGCGCTTTGGCAAGGTTGCCCGCGGTGGTCTGCGCTGGAGCGACCGCCCCGAGGATTTCCGCACCGAGGTGCTCGGTCTGGTTAAGGCTCAGGTCACCAAGAATGCCGTCATTATCCCCACCGGCTCCAAGGGTGGTTTTGTTCCCAAGAACCTGCCCGACCGCGATGCTGAGCAGGATAAGTACAACGAGATGGGTGTAGCTGCCTACAAGCTCTTCATCTCTTCCCTGCTCGATGTCACCGATAACCTGGTGACCAACAATGGCCAACAAACCATCGTGCGCCCCGACGCGGTGGTGGCTCTTGATGAGGACGATCACTACCTGGTCGTTGCCGCCGATAAGGGCACTGCTACCTTCTCAGACATCGCTAATGGCATCTCCCTAGACCGTGGCTTCTGGCTGGGCGATGCTTTTGCATCCGGTGGCTCGGTGGGCTTTGACCACAAGGAAATGGGTATTACCGCCCGCGGCGCCTGGGAGTCGGTCAAGCGCCACTTCGCTGCCCTGGGGCACGATTCTCAGGCTGAAGACTTCACCATGGTGGGCATCGGCGGCATGGCCGGCGATGTGTTCGGCAACGGTGCCCTGCTCTCAGAGCACATCCTCCTGATTGGCGCCTTCGACTCCCGCCACATCTTCATCGACCCCAACCCCGACGCTGCCGTATCGTTTACTGAGCGCCAGCGCCTCTTCAACCTGCCCCGCGCCTACTGGACCGACTACAAGCCCGAACTGATTTCAGACGGCGGCGGCGTTTACTCCCGTAAAGACAAGGCCATCGAGGTTACTCCCCAGATGCGGGAAGCCCTGGGCCTTGATAGCACCGTTGAAACCATGAGCGGCGACCAACTCATTACCGCCCTGCTCAAGGCCCCAGTAGACCTGCTCTACACCGGCGGAACCGGCACCTACGTACGTTCCACCGAAGAAAGCAACAGCCAGGTCGGTGACTCCACCAACGACAAGCTCCGCATCACCGCACCCGAGCTGCGGGTACGCGTCATCTCCGAAGGCGGCAACCTGGGCCTCACCCAGCGAGCCCGTATCGAGGCAGCAGCGGGCGGGATCCTGGTCAACACCGACGCCATCGACAACTCTGCCGGCGTTGAGACCTCAGACCGCGAAGTCAACCTCAAGATCCTCATGGGTCGCGCTATCGAAGCGGGGCAGTTCAAGGAGGACGACCGCGCCGACTTCATCGCTGAGCAGGTCGAAGAAGTAGGCCGCCGCGTGCTGCGCTCCAACCTGGAGCAGAACGTGCTCCTGCAGGCAGAACGCACCGAAGCTTTCAACACCAACGACATCGCGGGCGAGTTCATGGACTACCTGACCGAGACCGTACACCTGGACCGCGAGGTTGAGCTACTCCCCTCAGATGCCGAACTAGCAGAGCGGGCCGAAGCTCACGTCCCCCTCACCAGCCCCGAGCTCTCAGTGCTCACCGCCTACGCAAAGATCGACCTCACCGCAGCGCTCGTTGACAGCGGCTACGCCGATGAGCCCGACCTCGACCTCAGCGACGTCCTGGCGGACTACTTCCCGGCTCCTGCTACCGAGAAGTTTGGCTCCTACTTCGGCGAGCACCCCCTGCGCAGCGAAATCATCGCAACCCGCGCAGCTAACCGCATGATCAACCACGCAGGTATCACCTTCGTGTACGAGATGAAGAAGAAGCACGGGGCTTCGGTTAACGATATTGCCCGCGCCTTCCGCGCAGCCCGCCTCGAAACTGGCGCCCTGCCCGATATTGAGGGTAACGGTGACTTCGACGCCTGGGTCGAAGGAGCACAGGCCCTCCGCGAGGCCATCGAGGCCAAGCTCTCCTGCTAGACCCGCGGCAGGTATCGGCAGCACCCAGCAAACGCTGGCCCTTCCTGCGACTAGCACCTAAAACCAGGGCGCCCGCCCCACCTACGAACGGTGGGGCGGGCGTCCTTATATCTTGCGAGAAAATCTAGTGGTCCTGCACCCGGTCAACCTCAGCCAGAGTCAGCTTTCCGGTCTCACGAGCGGTCAGCGCACACAGACAGGCCAGGGCAGCCATACCCAGGGTAAAGACGGCAGGGCCTGCCCAGTTGGCAAAGTCGCCCCCGGCAAGCGCGGTAGCTGCTGCAGGAGCGATACCACCCGACAGGGCAAAACCCATTTGGGTACCCAGGGCCAGGCCGGTCACCCGCACCCGAGTGGGGAACATTTCAGCGTAGAAGGAAGGCCAGATACCGTTGGCCATGGAGTAGAAGGCCCCGTGCATGAGCACACCAAACACGAACACGAGAACAATGTTGCCGCTTGTGATGGCGTGCAGGTAAGGGAACATGAGCCCACCAGCGACCAGGGCACCGGTAGCAAAGATAGGTTTGCGGCCAACCCGGTCAGCGACCATAGCCCAGAGCGGGATAGCGAGCAGGCTCAGACCGTTAGAGGCAATAGGAACCCAGAGCATAATGCCCGAATCAATTCCGTGCCCCTTGGTAGCGAAAGAGATTGAGAAAGTTGTGAAGATCATGTTCACGGTATTGACCATGGCGCACAGGGCCACCACTCCGACCGCCCACTTGTGGCGGGTGAAGACAAGAGCCAGCGGTGCCTTACGGCGGGCCGGGTCAATCACCTGCTGGGCCTGGGTTTCGACAAAGGAGGGAGCTTCTTCAAGGCGGCGGCGAATCAGCCAGGCAGCTACCAGCACAAAGGCCGAAAGCCAGAAGGGCACGCGCCAACCCCAGCTAAGCAGGTCTTCTTCGGGCAGGGCCGCAAAGGGCAGGAAGACTGCCGTTGCTAGCAGGGAACCGAACTGGGTACCGTGCAGGGTCCAGGAGGTGGTGAAGGCCCGCTGGTGGTCGTGGGCGTGCTCCAGCGACATTGAGATAGCGGACGCCTGCTCACCCGATGCCGATAACCCCTGGAAGACCCGGCAGAGCACCAGAAGGGCGGGGGCAAGCAGCCCCACCTGGTCGTAGGTGGGTAGGCAGCCAATGGCGAAGGTGGCCCCGCCCATCATGAAGAGGGTCAGCATGAGCACAAAGCGGCGTCCGAATCTGTCGCCCAACGGGCCCATCAGCATGGCGCCAAAGGGGCGAACTACATAGGCGACGCCCAGCACCATCATGGATTTGAGGATGCCAGCAGCATCCGAGTCTTCGGGGAAGAAGATGCGGTTGAGCACCAGGGCAGCGGCTGTACCGAAGACCGCGAAGTCATAGTATTCCAGCGCTGAACCGATCCAAGAGGCCAGGGCGGCCTTGCGCGGACGTTTGTGCGGGGTGGTGGGTGCGGTCATAATTTTCCTGCGGGGTTAACGGCTGAGGGGTCCCAGCCCTGGGTATGGAGCTGGCTTTCCATCTCTACCGCCATGGTGGAACCATACGCCTTTGAAATGTGGTTGTCGTCAATATAAATGAAGACGTTGCCTTCCAAGGGCCGGCAAATACCGTTGGGGCAGATTTGCTCGGTTAGGTCTACGGTGTAGACGCGGGGGTTAAATTCTGCCAGGGCCAGTGAAGGGTTAACAGGTGCTAGCTTCTTGCTCACAGGCACAGAGCAGTTGGAAAGATTGCGCAGGTTAACCTGGCCGCAGACGTACATGTTGTATTCGTAACGGGGGTTATCTCGTAAGACGATGACGTTGATGCCAGCATCCGTAAATTTCTCAACAGTATTTTCTAACCCGTTAATAATCGTTTCATTGGTGTCGGTGGCGCTAGCTGCGGTGCCCATGAGGACGACGTTAGCGGGCTTAAGGTTAAGAATCTCTTGGGTAACATCGCGGTTGAAGTCTGCACACTCCACCCACTCTTCGGGCTGAGTGGGGAATTTGCAACCGCCCATAAGGAAGGCCATCATATTTTGTCCGTTGGCCTCAGCGATGGGCCGGTACATTGAAATAGCCTGTTCAGCGTGGGAGTCTCCCACCACGATGGTAAGAGGCGCATCAGAGCTGCCCCAGTGGTCGGTTGCGCAGTGCTCTGCCATGGCGGGGTTGACGTTGGCGTTGTAGGTAGCGCATCTTTCGCTTAGGTTATCGAACTGGGTAAGCACGTCTCCCTGGGGAATAGGGAGGTTGCGGTATAGCTGACTGCTGCCCGCAGCAAGTGCGCCCGGGTAGGCGTCGGTTCCAGCCAGCAGGGCAAGTTCTTCTGCTCGTTCCTGTTGCTGGTTTACCCATACCTGGCCTGCAGATATGCCGCCACCAATGAGGGCCAGGCAGGCAGTGATAATAGCTACCGGGCGCTTCCAGCTGCCCCAAGCGTCCTGCTTTTTACGGCTCCACGGAGTCTCGCTACGCTTTGCGTGGCGCAGGGCGCGGCGGCTGGGTTTCTTTTCCCAGGCTCGTAGAGGCTTTTCAACAAGGTTGTGTAGAAGCCACGCTACCGCGATAGAGGAGAGAATAACCAGGGTTCCGTCAAGCCAGCCCGCTTTAGGCTCCCCAATAGAGGTGGTATACAGGATGAGAATGGGCCAGTGCACCAGATAGAGGCAGTAGGAGATTGCCCCCATCTTCTGTAGAGGTTTAGCTGAGAGAAGGCGGTCTACACCCAGGCGGGAACCAGTTTGACCCGCTGCGATGACGAAAGCACCCGATAGCAGGGGCCAGAGGGCCAGGTAACCGGGGAAGGCACGCTCAACAGGCAGGAGCCAGCCGCAGGTGACAAGGCCGATAACGCCTACCCAACCCATGGGTACCTTCAACCAGGACGGCACTCGCCAGGCTAGCAGGAGCATGGCGAGCAGGGTGCCGGCGGCGAACTCCCAGAGGCGGGTGCGGGTGTCGAAGTAGGCAAAGGACTGGTTGGTGGAGGTCTCGATGATGGAGAAGGTAAGAGAGGTGACGAAAACCGTGCCGAAGACGAGCAGGGCCGTGGGCAACACCTTCAGGCGCAGGTAGCCCACGAGAAAGGCCACGAAGGCAAACAGCAGGGGCCAGAGAATAAAGATTTGGCCCTGCATGGAGAGAGACCAGAAATGCTGGAAGGGGGTTTTGAGGGTGGAGTCTTGGGCGTAGTAGTCCACCGAGTTGAAGGCTAGCCGCCAGTTGAGGAAGTAGAAGAGCGCTGCTTTGGCGTCAGCTAAAAGGGATGCCCAGCGTGAGGGAGCAATGACGAAATAGGCGGCGACCAGGGTAGCCAGAATGACGGTTGCAGCCGCCGGCAGTAGGCGCTGGAAGACGTGGAGCCAGTAGCTGACGACCTTGAGGGGCTTGCCATCCTGAATCTTACGTAAGGACGACAGCGAGAGCAGGAAGGCTGATATGAAGAGGAAGACATCGACACCGCCAGAGACTTTACCGAACCAGACGTGGTACATAACCACGAGAAGGACTGCCAGGGAACGGAGCCCTTGCACTTCTGGCCTGAATTTGGGTTGCTCAATGAAACTGCCCAAGGGCTTATGTCTGTGGCGAGTTCGGTTCATCTATGCTGCTTCTCTGTGGGGCGGTTGCTACCCGGTGGCTGGGCAACTTGGGCAGTTTACCACAGGCACCGGTTAGGTCTCCGAGAGCTTATGAGGCGGGGCAGGTAAGGTCTACTTTCACAAGATGACTAGCGGGAATACAGTAATCGGCAGGCTCGGGAACAACTACTACCCGGCTAACGTCGTTGACTCCGTACCAAGTACTGATTGCATTGATAACCCACTCGATTTGAGGGGACCCTGCGGGGTGGAGGTCTACGGCCTCACTGACAAGTGCGATACGCACGGGGACAAACTCGATAGGCTCATCGGCGCTCTTCTCAGCACGCTGTTGGGCGATAGATTCGCTACGAAGTTCCAGGTGCTCTGCGCGCAGGTTGAGGGCCGCGGCGGTGGTGGCAATGTAGGAAGTAGCAGGCAAGAGCGTAAGAAGCGCGAGGACGCCAGCCCCCATCAGGGCAGGAACTTTAGCTTTGTGAGGGCTTACGAGGCGCATTAGGGCAAGCAGACCTAGCAGGCTAGTGATAGCCATAGCGAACGCAGGGTTGGTGAAGGTGCGCAGGGCAATGGTGGGGCTACCTGTTTTTGCAATAACGGTGTGGGCAAGGAAGTAGATAGCAAAGACTGCTAAAGCCAGCCCCATGAGTCGTAGGGGGTGCAGGGACGCCCTCCAGGTAGGAGCGCTCAGGGCGTAGAGGGAAAGTGCCGAGATAGCAATGAGCAGATACCCCCAGTCAGAGGAGTGCCCGAAGAAGAGGGAGAGGTCGGAGGGTAGATTTTTGAGGATTCCAGTGAGAGATATTTCTGTCCCATAATATTCCCTGCGAGCCATAGTTCCAGGTGAGAAATAGATGAGGGCAAAGCCCAGAAGGGACCCCAGCCAGAGAGTCCCTCCTACGAGACGTAAAGTTGCTTCGCGCCTAAGAAGGCCGGCGACCAGCAGAAGGAAACCAGCGATACCGGTGCAGATAGTCAGCGGCTCCGTGAACATACCTGCCCAGGTTGCAGCTAGAGCCAGGGCAAGAGCCCCTCGGACTGTGATTTTTCGTTCTGCAAGAAAGAAAGCTAGACAAAAGGTCAGAGCGGTAAAGGTAAGCCCGCCCAGGTAGACGGTACTCGATGTTAGCCACAGATAGGAGTCAAATATACTGGATGAAAGCACAAGTCCACCGGCAACAATAAGGGTAGCTAAGCTGTGCGAAACAACTATGGGCGACTGCTCAAAACTTACCAAACGCCTCATCATGTATGCCACTGCAGCTACGAGAGTAAGGAACATGAGAGCAGGGACGAGTTGTATAGCGCTTTGACCTAGAAGAGCGTAGGTGAAGGCGAAGAGAGAGGCCTGCCCGATACGCCCATTATGGGTGAGGTAGTGGTCTACAACGTATGCAAAAGGGGTCCCCTGGTGAGCGTAGACGTTGAAGTAACTAAAATCGTCCGCAATGATGCTGGCACGGGCCGCAAAATAAAGGAAAGTACCGGCAACCAGGGTAGCGAGAACGGCGAGAGCCACGATGGGTAGAAAGTTTCGACGCATAGGCTCGGTCTGCTGAGAAATGAGAGTTTTATGCATTGCCAGTCTTCCTAAAGATAATGAACTTGTAGGCAAAGAAGTTCCACCCGGTGGTAATGACAAGAGCCATCATGCGCGCTAGATAGACACCCAAGAAGGCCGCCGTGAAGTGTACGAAGGCAAGAGTGAAAATGTAATTGACTGCGAGAAGTACACCGAATGAGACCGTCTGATACCCCACAGATTTGACCCGGACGTCCTTATTTTCAAAAGCAAAGAACTTTTGAAGCAGGAAAGAGAAAGCCACACCCAGCCAATAGCTGGCAGTAACGGCAGCAGCGTCGCTGGCAGAAAAAACCTTAACTGCCACAAAGATCACGGCAAGTTCAAACAGCACACCGGTTCCGCCCACAAGAATATAACGGACCAGTGTTTTATTGCGTTGTAGGAAATCTAGCATGGACTAGCCAATAAGGTTTCGTGATGAGGTGCGGTCAATAACGTAGAGGGGGCGCCCCTGGGCCTGGACATAAATATGAGACAGGTAGATAGCCAATATTCCTTGCGCTACCAAAAGCACGCCAACGAGGAAGGCTACGAGTATTCCGACCATGGCAGAACCTGTGATGTCCCAGCCAAGAGGATCCCCCATCAGGAACTGTTGCACAATAATCGTCAGCCCCGCGACAAGAGCTAGCAGGGTGATAAAGAGCCCCAGATAACCGAAAGCAAAAAGAGGCTTAATACTCATCGTGGTGAAACTGTTGAGAGCAAGACCCACTAGCTTACGCATGCTGTAGGTAGCTTCGCCTGCCAGACGGTCAGGAGCTTCAAACTCTATGATTTTACGACTCAGCTTTCCAGCTGGGGGCTATACAGTGGCCCTGCTGGGACTCGAACCCAGACCACGAGGATTTTAAGTCCTCTGCCTCTGCCAATTGGGCTACAGGGCCTCAAGCGAGTGCTCAACCAGGTGAACCCAGAAGACGCTATCACTCCATACCTTTATACCAGAAAACCTTGCTGTTAGTCGCCTTACAGATTCCCTATATATCTCACAATCTTACAGATACTTCAGTACTTGAAACCATTCCTCTCGAAAGTCAGGTCTAGTGATGCCCAATAACACACCCCACACCCTCACTATCACCAAACAGCCCCGCCACCACTATTCAGCAGCCGGCAGCGCCCCCGAATTCGAAGACCTCTACCAAGCACATATCACCAACTCCACTGGTGAAGTCATCTGTACTTTCTATTACCTAGCCCTCCCCGGAGAAACCACCGCCCTCCAAGCAAAACTAGAACAGCTAGGCTACTCAATACCCGAAGAGCTACTCCCCAAGCCACTAGCCCCCACCTACAAACTCCACCAGAAATAAAAACCACCATGACCACCATCAACCTCTACACCACCCCAAACTGCCATCAGTGCAGACTCACCCAGCGCAAGCTCAATGACCGTGCCCTTCCCTACAGGCTCATCAAATTAGAGAACGAACCAGCCATAGCCGCACACCTCAAAGCCCGAGGCCTACTACAAGCTCCCATCGTCGAAGTACCCGGTGAAGAAACCCAGATATGGAACGGCTACAGACCTGACCTCATTGACCAGCTCGCAGCCAGAGAAGCGCACCTCAGACAACCAGCTTCACAGGAGACACACAACACTGTTTGAGATAATGAACACATGCACAAAATACCTATGCCCAACAACGGCCGCGATATGGCCCGCCTTCTCAAAGCCAACGGATTCACAGTACGCCTAGGCAACAGAGGCCACTACAAAGCCACCCACCCTGACTATCCAGATAAGCCAGCTATCAGATTCTCTTCCACCCCGTCTGAGGGACGCTGGGCGTCTAATACCCTGGCCTGGATCAAGAGAACTTATCAGCTCACGCTAACTAGGAAATAGCCCCTTCCATCACAGAAAGAGGAACAACCACGATGGCTATCCCCACTATCTTCGACATTGACTTCGCCTGCGGCCACACAGAAGAACGCGACCTGTCCAACAAACCAGCAGGAAAACGCAAAGGCCTAGCTAACTGGCTCGCCACCAAGAATTGCTCCGAATGCAGCCGCAAAGAAAACGCCAACGAATACAAGGAAAAGCTTTACCAAAACGCCCTCAACAACCAAATCTCTCTAGAGCTACCCCCGCTTGAAGGAACCGAGAAGCAGCTTCGATGGGCTACCACTTCACGCGATACCGTACTCATGGCAGCTTTTGAAGAGTTCGTCAGAGGCGAGCATGCCCTAATGGACGAGGAAGCTTTCGACGAACAGTTCCTCATACCGGCCCGCAAAATTGTTGCTGCCCGCTGGTGGATTGACTACCGAGATACCGACCCCAGTGACTTGAAAGAATGCCTTGATACTGCCTTAGAAGAGACCCAGGACGTCAACGAGAACCCCTACTAAAGTCCTTATCAGCCTACTTCTGCCGCAAAAGAGCACACCCTTACCCAAAGAAGCAGGGGCATGCGCTCCTTATCTCCCTCTTGATACATAACCAACAAGAGCAGGTAAAGGAAACCCGTGACTCTCATCCCACATCCTCATTGGCAGGAACAAACCCAGAATTTTGCTCAGTGGCTCACTGCTGCTGGCCGCCTCCCTTCCACTATTGCTAACCGGCTTCGGTGGCTCCGAGATCTAACAACAACTTACCCAGAGACAAGCCCGTTAGAACTCACCACCTACGAGCTACAGGCCTGGTTGGCTAACCCTAACTGGCAACCTGTAACCAAGAAAAATGCACAAGCAACAATCCGCAGCTTCTTCCATTACCTCTACATCACCGGAGCACGCAAGGATAATCCGACGCTTTTACTCCTGCCCATCAAGGTTCCCCGGCGGGTACCTCGACCAGTCAAGACCTCTGTGCTAGTAAAAGGTATTCAAGCTTCAGCAACGTCTGAAGAAACTCTGATGATTTTGCTCGGAGCCTACGCTGGGTTACGCCGTAGCGAAATTGCCTCCCTGCACACGCAGGATTATGAAGATGGTTGGCTTACGGTTACTGGTAAAGGCGGGCATACCCGCCGGATCCCTGCGCACCCGGCCCTTATCCCCTATCTTGAAAGGAAAACCGTTGGCTACTATTTCCCCGGGCGGCTAAGCCCGGCCAAGCACCGGCACCCAGATAACGTTGCCAAGACCATCACCCGACTGCTCGGGAAGGGCTATACCGCCCATCAGCTGAGGCATTGGTTCGCAACGGACGCCTACGCTAAGCGCCCTAGTATTCGCGCAGTCCAATTGCTTTTAGGTCATGCGAATGTCACGACTACTCAGTCCTATATCGGTGTTCAAGATGAGGCTCTTTCTGAGATGATTGCAGCGCTGACTGCCTTGCCCATTCCAGATTTAGATGCTGAGTAAGCTCCGGGGGCTTCTCTCTGGAGTTTTAGAAAGGAAAGAAGTATGGCTATCCCTACTATCGTTGAAATCAACTTTGCGTGTTTTCATCGCGGTAAAGTCAGTCTCAGCCACCTGCCCTTAGGGCGTCGTTATGTGGAAGCAGCGAGACTAGAGACCCTCCCCTGCCCCACGTGCATGGCCAAGAAACGAGACAAAGCGAGGAAGAAAATGGCTTACCAGAAGGCTCTTACCTATGCCCAAGAACACCACCTGCCAGCCCTGACCGGAGACCCTAAAGATGTGCAGGTAGCAACGGTTATTCGTCACCAGCAGCTAAGCAACCTCCAGTACATCTATGAAGAGTCTGGGGTTCTAAGCCCTGCGCAGTTCGATGAGCTCTATCTTGGGGCCGCCCGGTACATCACTTCTGCTCAATGGTGGATTTTATACCGTTCGATGGAGCCCGCCGAAGCCTTGGAGTGCATGAACACTGCTGTCTATAAGGTCAAAAAGCCGAACGAGCCACCGTTCTAAAACGGGCACGAGAGGTGGACTACCCAAAAACAGGGGTAGTCCACCTACTCGAGAATCACCACAGAACAACCATTGAAGGGAATGACGAGGCAGTGACTCAAGCAATCACTCTCACACCTCAGAGGTATCTGCTAACCGTTGACGGGGCTGAGTTACTCTACACATCCTGGGAAGAGATAACCCAGGAAATAGAACGCCAATCCAGTATCCATAATTGCCATTACAGCTTGATTTGCTACGATGCAGCTGATGAGGAGATTTTAGAGCGTTTCTTCTTTCACCGGCAGGGAAAGATTACAGCTGTTACTGCCCAGGAGCTTGAGACTCCTACGGCTCTTGCTGGCAAGGATAGGTTTTCCCTACCAGTGCGTTCTGCCACCCTCAAGTATCAAGATTGGGAACTTTTCATTGAAAGTGTGCAAAGCAGAAGCATCTTTCGTTCCCTCAGACTTTTTACTCAGAATGCTGAACTTGTCGCCCAAGGCAATAATCGCCGCTTCACCACCGAAATTCTAGGCTTATCGCCGCTTCAAGAATCCAAGACCCTGGTTTTTGGGCAAGAAGAACCTGAAACCACAGCAGATGACACCAACTCATTCGTAACCCAGCTCACTCACCGGCCTGTGCAGCAGGAAGACTATCAGCCACCTCAGCGTGTACCTCAGAATGACCAGAACATGGAGCAGATACAGTCAGCACTTGAAGAATCTTCAGAAGAACTGCCAGAAGAAGAATCAACTGTCTCAAATGAGACAGTTGGGCAAGAAGATGAAGATGAGGCAACCGAACCTGCCAACACAAGTGACGATGAAGCAGGAATAGATTCTGAGACTTTCCCTGAAGAAGAAACCACGATAGAAGCACCTGGCCGGAATGAAGAGGCAGCACTGCTTGAAGATTTTTTCTCGGACACCAATGCAGAAGAGCACCTCAAGCGTCGGTCTCATCGTGCCAGCCTAAAGAACCAGTTGAAGAGCTTCAACCTTACCTCCAAGAAAGTCCTCATCCCCCTCAGCCTCAGCGCGTCCGTCTTACTGGCAGCTGCTACCGGCGTCGGGTTACAGTCCCTCAACCACGGCCCCGGTGATACCGCCACGGTTCAAAGCGCTATAAGCGACATCAGCCTGGACTTGCCCGAAGGCTACAGCAACCAACCAGTTTGGACGACGCCTATTCCCGAGAGTGCCGAGGTACTAGCCTCCGAGGCAGCACTAGCTATCATCCATGGCAACACCGTCACGCTTCACTCTCTGACCGATGGGAAGCCTATCGATACGGTGGAATCCTCCTGGCCTATTAGCACTATCGATGAAACTATCATCGACGGCAAGAATGCCCTGGTCTGGCTTGATGAAACCGGCACCAAACTCACCAGCTGGCACCGCGACACCGACGGCAACCCGCACACCCAGACCCTAGACCTGCCAGAAGGAGCACAAGTCTCTAAAAATAGCGAAGAGCTCCTCGTACAAACAGACACCCAGGTATACCGGCTCACCACCCAAGGACTTAAAACCTACCCGGTTCCTACCGGCCTGACGCCTTTTGCTTTTGCACCAGAAGGTCTCATCTCTATCGGTTATGACGTACCGGTAGAAATCACTGACGCCAACGGTGCACCTGTGCGTTCCACCAATATTTCTTCCCCTGCTGAAGGGCACATCATGAACCAGTGGGTCGCTATTGGTCAGGCAATTTCCTTATCAGTGTGGAGCCAAGAACTAGAACCAACACCAAAAACCCCGGTTCTTCTCACCACACACTCACTAGCGACCGGTGAAGTACTCGATACCATCGAGACCACCTTCGGAGATATTGATCCTGGAACTACCTGGACGATAGGCCAAGGTAACCGCCTTGCTACCTACCAGAACAGGGTTTTCTCGCTTACCGATGGTAAGTACATCGCCGCTGTCCCCTTGTCTCTTTCTGCCCCGGCAGCTAAGGGAAGCCTGGTGGTAGCTACTGCCTCTGAGAGCAAGAAGCAGTATCTCTTCTCCGGGGACAGCCCCGGGTATGCCCTGAATCAGAAATTCCTTCTGGCTCAGACCAGTACCTTGCTTATTACTCAGTCTGGGAACAGGGTGGTCGCTTATCCGGCCACCTTGTCCTAGAACGTTACTTCCATTTTTCTTCTGAAAGGAAACCTAATCATTATGGCCAAGAAAACTAAGGCCCAGGCACTTGCCCTTGTGGCGATGACTCCTGCTTTGCTACTGCCAGCTACTACTGTCCAGGCAGCTGAACTACCTGATATAGAACAGGTAACCGCTGCTCCATCCCCCAGCGCTTCGGCAGAGCCGGCTCCTGCGTCGACGTCGCAACCGACTGCACCAGCCCCAGCACCGTCCGCATCAGCTGAGCCTACCCCTGAGCCAACCGCCCCGGCAGAACCGGAAGAGCCTAAGACCCCGGCGGAGCCAGAACCTACTCCTGAACCTACTGCCCCAGAGCCATCTCTCAAGCCTGCCGAGCCGGAACCCAGCGAACCGGTTGACCCCAAAGACCCAACACTTCCAGAAGACCCAGAGCCGTCACCTGAGCCCTCCCCTGAACTTGAACCATCTTTTGAGGAAGGAGATGTCACTCTTACCGCAGGCGAAACCAAAACCTTTACCGTCACAGGCTACGCCCCAAGTGCTGAGGTAGGTTTCTCTCTCAAGGATGCAAATAAAGTCACCATCCAGCTGCGCGATGCAGATGGGGAGGTCAAAGCTACCATTACCCGCACCGTTGATGACGGGGGCAAGGCCAAGCTCACGCTGAACACTACCGGTCTACCTGCTGGTCAATATACTCTCACCGCTACCGACGAGCAAGGGAAAGAAGTAAGCATCAAGATCACGGTCAAAACTCCCGTTCCGGTAGTTCCGGTGTTACCTCCGGCACCTGACCCTGTAGACCCCGCGCCGGTTCCTGAGCCTACCCCTGCACCTCCTGTCATTACTGAGCCAACAGACCCGGTGATTCCCCCGGTAGTGCCTCCAGTACCCGACCCCATTGACCCTGCGCCAGCGCCTGCCCCTATTCCTGCGCCACCTGTCATTACTGACCCAACAGACCCGGTGATTCCCCCACTGTTGCCACCGGCGCCTGCGCCAGAACAGGCAGTAGACACAACCTCCGCTGAAACGGTTACCGTCGCCCACACCCAGGAAAACGGAGATGCACAGGCTCAGCAGAATCGCCAAGTTACCCATGCAGAAAACCTCACCACCCCAACACCCAGCAGCTTAAGTTCTGCTGCCCGAACACCTGAACGTATCACTGAATCCCTTGAAGCTACCCGCAATCTTGCTTCTTCAGCACCTGAAGCACGCAGGGACAGCACCTCCTCTTCTTCAGAACATTCTTCACGCCTTTCAGCTGCTGCACCTTTACCTTCAAGGGGGCAGGCAGCTCAGGGGGAGAGTCAGGAGACATCTAAGGAATCTTTTTCTGCCTCTGCTGCACCAGCGCGTTCTGCTTCACCGTCAGCAACTGCATCTGCCAGTGAGGCAGCTGAGGATAACTCGCGTCATCAGGCAGAAGCTGAAGATACTGCTGAGAACACACAGAGCCGCAGCCTATGGCCGATTGCTCTAGGAGTGTTGGCCATAGCGGGTGTTGGCACCGGGCTTTTCTTGTTTTTCCTCAAGCGTAAGAAGAAGGATGACCAACTGTAGGGTGAAAGACTTCTAACGGGAAAGAAGGAGAAGGAATCTCTGCATCAGCAGGGGTTCCTTCTTCTGTGTCTACTTCGACGCCAGTAGCAAGGGCTAGGGTGAATAACTAGCCGGTGCAGAGGATCGAACCAGGTTATAATTGTATAGATACAATAAAAGCCAGTCAGGAAGTCCCCAATGGCCACAAAGAAAAACCCAGCAATGAGGAGAATCTCCTTTAACCTCAAGGAAGAGACCCAGCAGGAGCTGGAGCGGCTCGCCAAAACCACAAGGATTAAAAAAACTGAGCTGATTAAGTTGATGATAGAGAAAAACTCTCATCTAGCCAGCGAGCTAAATATATCAGCAAGAAAAAATGGGCAGTATACGAACTACACAAATCTTTTTATCCCCTCCGAGGACTATGAAAATCTCTCTAATATCGCCAATGAATCTGAGGATGAGAGCGCGAAGGTCGGGACAGTCGTTCGAGGCATTATTGAGTACTCCCTGTGGAAGAAGAATTTTCTCCCCATTTTTTAGGAAATGCTTCCAAGCCGAAGCTCTGCACAAACAATGGCAAGTCAAGCACAGCAGAGAACCCTTTGCGGGGGCTGACGCCGCCCCCACACCCCTGCGCAAAACCCCGCCCTCTTTGACGCGCAGAGCGCGACAGAGGGCGGGGTTTTGCTTGCCCTGGGAGTTCGTGAGCTAGGAAGTGCCAGCGAGGTGTATAGGCCAGCTTGTTCAGATATGGCAAGTTGTGTGCGGAATGAGCTCAGGGTTAGGGGCAATTGAGCTTCTGAGGTGTAGGCATCCAGGCTCTCCAAGGAAGTGGCTTCATTCTTAGGCAGTGTGGATTCCCCAAAGGTTCCCACCCATATCTAGCCAGACACTCGACAAAACACCTCTAATTTATGTGCAACACAATTATTTATGTGACACAATAATACTATGAAGTTCATCTTCCTACCCTCAGCAGCCAAACATGGCTATACAGAAGCTGACGCGCTCAATGCAATGGAAAACCACATGCATGAAATTCATAACTTTGATGGGTCTCGCACCCCTGGTCGCCCCACTACCACCTTACATATTGGAATGGCCGAGAACGGAGACATCATCGAGGTCCTCTCTCACTACATCACACCTGATGTCATCATTTTTCACTGCATGAAACTACGCGGAAAAACGCTGGCTCGTGTCTACAGCCTAGATATCTAAGGAGAACAACAATGCCTAACGAACCCCACAACCTCACCATGGAAGAGCTAGAAGCTCTTGGAGAAAAACTCTCAGTATGGGCAGAGTCTGATGAGTTTTTCGAGGCCCTAGAAACAGCTACTATCACACCCCGCAATGCCGATACTATAGCCCGCGCTGAAAAAATCGTCGCAGCTGCCACCCGAGGACGCCCAGCCCTTGCTGAAACCGTCAACGGCCACTCCCCCAGCATCAACGCCCGAGTAACCCCCGACATCAAAGACCGTCTTACCCGCTATACCCAAGAACAGGGCGTGAGCACATCTGAGGTCATTCGAGAGGCCCTTGACAAATTCCTCCCTCAAGCAGCTTAGAAGGCCACAGCCACTGCAAAAGAGTTTAGTCAAAGGGCAAACAGTTCTACATATCTCATATCAGCGGGCGGCCCAGCTAGTTGCCTAAACAACTAGCCGGCCCCGGCACAACTCTTGCGGTGTCGGGGTTTCCTCAAAGTGACGTAAACAAGCTAGAGTCACGGCGTTGATCTTAGATGCGATGCAAGGCATCTTACCTAAGATCAACGCCTTTCTTGTACCTACAGCTCTTCGGCTAGGGGATCCTATTGCGTCGCAAGCTCCTTATAGGCCCCCCTCTAACCTCAGTTACCGTTTACCTATCGTGTGGGCCCTGCTGGCATTCGAGACTAGGGGCTTGGACCTAGCTGTGCAAGCCTAAAGGCCACAGCGTATTCAAAATTTCTTCGGCGCTCCTGCGTCGCTTATTTCCTCAGAAATTTCGATGCCGCCATGCCCCTTGCGGGGTTGCACAGCTTTGGGTCTTTAGCCCCTTGACGCCTTCTTCTGCCAGCAGGGACGGGACAGCTACCAGCCAGGTAGCCATCCTGCCGGAGCAAGTGAAAGGAACACAAGTAATGAGGAGCCAGCAGGGATATGTTTACGACTGGGGTAATGCAGTAGTCGAGGAAGCAGAAGCACCTCACGAACTGGAGTACCTGGAATGGGATAAGAGCCTGAAAAATTTTGTCGATAAAGGCTATAGTCTCCAGCGCATCTGCCTTCAGCCCTCTAACCGCTGCGAGATACATGGGGACGAGCTGGAATATTGCGGGCTTGACCCCTATAAGGCAAACTTCAGCGGCTCAGAATGGCGGATAGATTCAGAAACTGGTGAGTGCATGAACGCCGGGTGGATGTATGAGATGGGCGAGGCCTATATATCAGATGAGACCAGAGCTGAGGCGCTCTGTCAGCGGCTATGGGGGCAGAGCATAGAAGAAGCCTACGAGGATAGCGAGAAGAACCACGACGGGGAAGCATTTTTCTACACCGAATGGGAGTAAATGGATGGGTGGGCTGCCGGCAGAATACCGGCACCCCGCCCATCATTCTCCTAACACCGAAGCAGCTGATAAGGAGGCTTATACATAAGCCTCAAGCCAACCCCTCCCATTATACGGGAAAGAGATAAACAAAAGCTGAACCCCCATCATCAGAAATAATATTTATTTGACATTTCACACCTAAGTATCACCAAATTGCATAGTAACGAAGCTTAATAAGTCACAGCAGAAGAACAAGGCATTATTTAAAAGAATTACCAGCAC
>NZ_SPQC01000038.1 GCF_004569295.1 Rothia nasimurium | reverse complement strand
AAGCCAGCCCCAGCCCTAGCGTCAGCCCCTCCCCCACCTCCACGGCAGCAGCCAGCGAACCGACTAAAGCCACAGCCAGCTACGCCAGCATCCGCCAGGCTATCGACGAAGCCGATACCCACACCGATATCGCCGAATGGCGCGAGGCCTACAAGGACATCAACGACCAGGTAGCCAACCTACTCTCAGCAATTCCTCTGGTCTACCCGGTCTCAGGCGTCACCCAGGGCCAGCGGGTGCGCACCTACACGGTGAGCGCCACCTGCATCGATGATTTCTCCACCGTGCACATCGACGACTAAACCTCTATCTGGTACCCACAAAAGTGCGTCAAAGAACTGTGCGTGTTAGGTAGGTCGCTCTATCTGTACTACTCTAAAGAAGAGAACGGGGCCGAGCGGCTCCACCCCAGCCGGTGTCCAGCGTCGGGCACCACAATCTTAGAGTGACGGAGTGTCAATCACGTGGCAAACGAAGTACAGACCGATGTCGTCCTAGTGGGCGGCGGTATCATGAGCGCAACCCTGGGCGTCCTGCTCAAAGAAGTAGAGCCCACCTGGAATATCACCCTGCTGGAGCGTCTGGACCAGGTAGGCCAGGAGTCATCTAACCCCTGGAACAACGCTGGTACCGGCCACTCAGCGCTCTGCGAACTCAACTACGCCCCGGCAGGCCCCGACGGCACCGTAGACCAGTCCAAGGCACTGGGTATTAACGAGCAATTCCAGGTCTCCCGCCAGCTCTGGGCATCTCTGGTTGAAGAGGGCAAGATCAAGGACGCCAGCTTCATCAACCCCGTACCCCACATGTCCCTGGTCTTCGGCGAAGACCACGTGCGCTACCTGGGCAAGCGTTTTGAGGCCTTCGAGAACCAGAAGCTCTTTGAGCGCATGAAGTTCTCAACCGACTTTGACCAGATTCGCCAGTGGGCTCCCCTGTCCGTTGAGGGCCGCGACCCCAACCAGAAGATTGCTGCCACCTGGTCCCCCGAGGGTACCGACGTAGATTTCGGCAACCTCACCCAGCAGATGGTGGACTACCTGGTAGAGCAGGGCGTCACCGTCCAGTACGGCCAGCAGGTCACCAACCTCGAGCAGCAGAGCGACGGCAGCTGGCTGGTTAAGGTTAAGAACCGCCTCAACTCCGAGCACAGCCAGACCATTCGTGCCAAGTTTGTCTTCCTGGGTGCCGGTGGCGGTGCCCTCAACCTGCTGCAGAAGTCAGGTATTAAGGAGGGCAAGGGTTTCGGTGGCTTCCCCGTCTCGGGCCTTTTCTTCCGCAATACCAATGAAGAAACCGCTCTCAAGCACAATGCCAAGGTCTACGGTCAGGCTTCGGTGGGTGCCCCGCCCATGTCTGTGCCCCACCTCGACACCCGCTACGTGAACGGCAAGCGCTCCCTGCTCTTTGGCCCCTACGCTGGCTTTAAGACCAACTTCCTCAAGCAGGGCTCCCTGCTCGATCTGCCCCTCTCCCTGCGTCCAGATAACCTGGTCCCCATGATTCGCGCAGGCCTGGACAACCTGGATCTCACCAAGTACCTCATCGGTGAGCTGCTCAAAAACCGCGACGAGCGTGTAGCTTCTCTGCGCGAGTACTACCCCACCGCGGTAGCAGATGAGTGGGAGCTCATCACCGCCGGTCAGCGCGTGCAGGTTATTAAGAAGGACGCGAAGAAGGGCGGCGTGCTGCAGTTCGGCACCGAGCTCATCGCATCGGGCGACGGCTCCATCGCGGCCCTGCTCGGTGCCTCCCCCGGCGCCTCAACCGCCGCCCCCATCATGCTGACCCTGCTGGCCCGTTGCTTCCCCTCCAAGATGAACCAGTGGGAGCCCCGCATCAAGGAACTGGTACCCGGCTACGGCGTCAATCTCAACGACAACCACGACCTGGCTGATGAGCTCTTTGCCCACACCGCCAAGGTGCTGGGTATCGATAACTAGCCCACCGGCGTCCGCCCACCACCCTGTGGGCTACCCTTTCTGATAGCTGCCCCGGCGCCATGTGCCGGGGCAGCTGCTGTTTTATCAAGAAGCAGGCGCTCAGCCAGCTCAAAGATTTATCATGCTACTGATAAGATGTTTACTGATTAAATTACCGCATGCCCAAAGGACGACACTATGGCTCTCGAAGAACAAACCATTAGCCGGGCTGTTACAGAGGACGCCCACAAAGAGGCTCCCAAGCCCGCCAAGCTCTCAGATATGAGCGGCTCTAGCTGGAAGTACATCTTCAAGCGCGCCCTGAGCGAATTCACCAACGACGGCTGCACCGATCTGGCTGCCACCCTGACTTACTTCACGGTGCTCTCTATCTTCCCCGGCCTACTGGCCGTGGTCTCTCTGCTGGGTGTCTTTGGGCAGGGCCAGCAGACCACCAACGCGATTCTCAACTTCCTGCAGGACTATGCCCCGGCTGAAATGCTGACTCTTCTGGAAGAGCCCATCACCCAGCTCACCAGCTCAGACGCCGCAGGTCTGGCCCTGGTGACCGGTGTGGTCGGTGCCCTCTGGACTGCCTCGGGCTACATCGGTGCCTTTGGCCGCTCCATGAACAAGATCTACGGTGTAGTAGAAGGCCGCCCCGTCTGGAAGCTGCGCCCCTTCAACCTGTTGGTCACCGCTGCCATGGTACTGATTGTTGTTGCCATGATGCTGGTACTGCTTTCCTCTGAAGACGTGCTGACCACCCTGCAGAACGCCGTGCCCGCTATCGAACTCGGCGGCTTTATCGGCGTATGGATGTGGCTGCGCTACCCCATCATGCTGGTTCTGGCCGTTGTGCTCATTAGCCTGCTCTACTTCGCCACCCCCAACGTCAAGCAGCCCAAGTTCCGCTTCCTCACCCCCGGCGCCGCTATTGCCCTGGTCGTGATGACTATTGCGGGCCTGGGCTTCACCTTCTACGTCTCGAACTTCGGCTCCTACAATGCCACCTACGGCCTGATCGGTGGCGTTATCGTGATGCTGCTGTTCATCTGGATCATGAACAATGTGCTGTTGCTTGGTGCCCAGATTGACGCTGAGATTCAGCGCGGCCGCGAGCTGCAGGCCGGCATCAAGGCCGAGGACGAGCTTCAGCTGCCCCCTCGCGATGACACCATGGCGATCAAGCAGCAGGAGAAGAAGGAAAACCTCATCGAAGAGGGCCGCAAGATTCGCCTGGCCCATAACGGTGTTGATTTCCAGCAGATGGCCGAGAAGCAGGAGAAGAAGGACTCCGAGTAGACGCTATGCCTGAGCCCTGTCTTTCGATTGAGACTTTCTGTGCCCCTACTGCCGGGGCGGATGCTCCGCCCCGGCTTCTTGAGGGCCAGCAGGTGGTGGCGGTGCACGGTTTTGCCTCTACCCCCGAGGTGACCTGGGAGCGGACCGGTTGGGTGCGGCAGGTGCAGCGGGCAGGGGCAGACGTCCATCTGGTCACCCTGCCCTACCACCGGCTCGAAGAAACAGGGCTCGAAGGGGCAGGAAAGTCTGGCGGGCAGATAGCCGTCACCTGGCAGCAAGAAGGGCTAGTGGCCTCCCTGGGCACGGCCCTTGGCCAGGCTCTGGCAGATGTAAATACACCGGTTCATCTGCTGGGCTACTCCCTGGGCGCCCGTATCTGCTGGCAGGTAGCGCTCAGCTCCCCGTACTTGGTGCAGAGCCTGACGCTCGGAGGCCTGCCCCTAGCAGCCCACCTCAATGAGGTGCAGTCCTACCTAAGGGCATCTTCTCCCGCTCCCGGCGCCTGCTTACCAGAGGGGCTCCAGGCCGTCCTCGACGCCAGCCCCCTGCCCCGCGCTGCGCTGGCCGCTTTTACTGCCCAGCCGGTTGAGCCTTTCACAACGAACAAACTACCTGCCTGCCCCACCCTCCTCTTTGCCGGCAGCCACGATACCCTAACCACCGGGCTCCCTGCCCTTGCTGCTGCCCTGCCGCACCCGGCGTCCGCCTATCTGAAGCTAGCGGGCCGCGACCATATTAGTGCCCTGACCAGCGGGCAAGCCCGCCGGGCGTCCGCTGACTTCATGGCCCGTCATGCGGTCTCACAAGCTGGCAGCGAGCCGGACCACACGGTAGCGTAGAGGGTAGCAGCAGGTAGCTACCTGCCAACCTCTTTACCCTCCCGCTATCGAAGGAGCCCCATGCACAAGGTCAAGGCCGTCGTCTCTCTGGCCAAGGATCAGCCCGTTGAAGTTGTTACCATCAATGTGCCTAACCCCATCAAGGGCGAGGCCCTGGTGAAGGTGCTCACCTGCGGTGTCTGCCAGACCGACCACCACTATGTCCAGGGCGGGGTCGGCAACGACTACCCCTACCTGCTGGGCCACGAGTCAGCCGGCATCGTCGAGGCGGTAGGCGAGGGCGTCACCAACGTTGCCCCCGGCGACCTGGTCATTCTCAATTGGCGGGCTGTCTGCGGCGAGTGCCGGGCCTGTAAGAAGGGCAAGCCCCAGTACTGCTTCGCAACCCACAACGCTACCCAGAAGATGACCCTGGAAGATGGCACCGAGCTCTCTCCCGCCCTGGGTATCGGCTCCTTTGCCGAGAAGACCCTGGTGGCAGCCGGCCAGTGCACCAAGATCGATACTGAGCTGACCGAAGACCAGTACGCCGCTATCGGTCTGCTAGGCTGTGGCGTCACCGCCGGTCTGGGCGCTGTTCTCAACACCGGTGAGGTAGCCCGCGGCGAGTCAGTTGCCGTGATCGGCTGTGGCGGTGTGGGTACCGCCGCTGTTGCCGGCGCCAAACTGGGCGGGGCAACCACCATCATCGCCGTTGATATTGACGACGAGAAGCTGGCCCGGGCCAAGGAGCACGGTGCCACCCACGTCATCAACTCTAAGAACCAGGACCCGGTAGCCGCTATCAAGGAGCTCACCGAGGGCTTCGGTGCCGACCTGGTCATTGACGCTGTGGGCGTTGAAGCCACATTCAAGCAGGCCTTTGAGGCCCGCGACCTGGCCGGACGCGTCGTCCTGGTGGGCGTGCCCGCCCCCGGCACCACCTGGCAGGCTCCCCTCGATGAGGTCTTCGGGCGCGGCGGCTCCATCAAGTCAGCCTGGTACGGCGATACCCTTCCCTCCCGCGACTTCCCTATGTTCGTGCAGCACTACCAGCTGGGCAACCTCGACCTGGACGGCTTCGTCTCAGAACGCATCAGCCTGGACCAGGTCAACGAGGCTTTCGAAACTATGAAGACCGGTAAGGTGCTTCGCTCGGTCGTTGAGCTCTAGGAGTTATCACCATGACAGAACGCATTGAACAAGTTGTCACCTCCGGCACATTCTCCCTGGACGGGGGCACCTGGGAGGTCGATAACAACGTCTGGATTATCGGCAACGAAACTTCCGTGGTCATTATCGACCCCGCTCACGACGTCGATAAGATTTCAGCCAAGGTTGCAGGGCGAACCGTTGAGAAAATCCTGCTGACCCACGCCCACGACGACCACATCCGCTCAGCCAAGGAAGCCGCCGACCGCTTCGACGCCCCGGTCTACCTCAACCCGGCAGACCGTCCGCTCTGGGAGATGGTCTACCCCTCCTGGGACTTCGACCAAGACCTGGCAGAGGGCGATACCATTACCATTGGCTCCACTGAGCTGAACGTCCTAGCAACCCCGGGCCACTCCCCCGGCTCCGTCTGCTTCTACGCCCCCACCCTCTCCTGGGAGAACTCAGAGGGCGTGCTCTTCTCGGGCGACACCCTCTTCAACGGAGGGCCCGGCGCCACCGGCCGCTCCTTCTCCAGCTTCGAGACCATCATCGAGTCAATCTCAGCCAAGCTCTTGACCCTGCCCGAATCCACCGCTGTGCTCACCGGCCACGGGGACTCCACCGGCATCGGCCTAGAAGCCCCCGAACTCGAAAACTGGGTCAAGCGCGGCCACTAGCCGCGAGGGCGTCCGCTCCCTTAACCTATATCAAGGGGCCCTACCGTCAGCTGACGGTAGGGCCCCTTGTGTTTGGAGTGATGAGAGGACGCGCTAGGGCAGCAGGGCCAGGCGCTCCTCGTAGGTGCGACGCCACAAGAACCCGTAGAGATGCCCCAGGCAGAAGTACATCGCAGCGGCGATGAGAGGAATAATCAGGGCAACCTGGTAGCTGTAGGAGCCACTCAAATCGGCTGCCCACACGAACCCCACCGCGATACCGCCCAGGGAACAGGCCTGCAAGGCAGAAAGAGCCAGGTCCAGGTTCTTACGCACCGAGAGGCTGGTGGCCACCGAGTCCATGGTGACCAGGCAAATACCGTAGGCAAGACCCACGCTGATCAGAGGAATCACCATACCCATAGCAGAGGTGGGCAGAGATAGAGTCATGGCGGTGAGGGTCAGGCACACCCCGCTCACCAGCCAGGCCCCCCACCCGAACATGGGCAGGCGCTCAAAGAGCACAAACAGGGCAGAGATAACCGCGCACAGACCGAGCAAGGCGATCAGGAAGCCGGTGACTCCTATCTGGTCGGTTGAAATGGCGTAGGCCACGATAGCTGCCTGGGTAGTGCCCAGGGATAGGCCCAAGCAGATGGTGCCCAGCTGGGGTATCCAGAGCAGGGAGCGGCTTACACCCCGCAGGGGCTTGCGGCGGTTGTCCCCGCTGACGTCCCGGGTCTCAACCGGCAGGTTTTCCGGGCGCCACAGCAGCATGAGCAGGCCCAGAACATCGAGCACAATCACCGCAAAGAGGGCCGACTGGGCCGTCAAAAAGACCGTGGTGATACCGGCAATCACGGCCCCGGCAGGCAGGGCGATGACGTCGAACATGGTTTCAAGCGAAATGGACGCGTTGAGCTTACGGCGGTCCTTGGTGGTGAGATACTCGGCGCTCCAGTAGCTTCGCATCATTGCCCCCAGCGGCACGGTGGTCACGCCTGTCACCGCGCAGGCTGCGAGGAACCTGCCGATAGACCCGCTACTGGTCTCAGCAAAGCGTAGGGACTCTAACATCAGCCACATCAGGGCCAGAATGTTGAGCACGGTAACAGCGAAGAAGATTCTTCGCTGGCCCCAGCGCTCAGAAATAGACCGATAGACCGGCACCATGAGAGCCGCGCTCAACCCCACCGTACCGGCAGCGTACCCGCCGAGGGTGGCCTCATTATTCTGCACGGCCAGCATCATCATCACCGCCAGCATCACCATAGCTGCGGGCAGGCGCATGAGCAGGGAGAAGAAGAGGAAGCGCCAGCCGTGGGTCAGCAGCAGGTCGCGAATACGGGTACGGGCGTACTCGGTTGAAATGCGCAGACGAGTGACGCTCTCCCGCAGGTTATTCCGCAGGTCAGGGCTACTGGGCCGCTGGCGGTCACGCCGGTAGCCCAGCCCCGTGCGGGGAGAAGAGCTGCGATTCTTGGGGTTACGGTGGGGGCTCACGCTGCTCCTGCATCTGCGACCAGGGAGGACCCCTGGGGCGAGCTTGTAAGGACGATGTGCTTATTAATGCGGTTCTTCATCTCAGCCACATGCGAAATTAGACCGATGACCCGTCCGCGCTCGCGCAGGGAGTCGATGGTGGTCATGACCTCTTCGAGGGTCTCATCGTCGAGAGAGCCAAAGCCTTCGTCAACGAAGAGGGTATCGATGTCGATACCGCCGTTAGCCTGCTGCACAACGTCAGCAAGGCCCAGTGCCAGTGCCAGGGATGCCATGAAGGTTTCGCCGCCCGAGAGGCTTTCGGGGCGGCGGCTGGCGTTGTGCCAGGCATCAAAGATATCGATGGCCAGGCCGGATTTCTTGTTACGTCCCTCTGCCCGGTCGGTGTGTTCCAGGCGGTAGCGGCCGTGGGTCATTTTTTCGAGGTGCTCGCTGGCTGCCTCGGCGACCTCGGCGAGCTGGTAGGCCAGCACGTAGGACGTCAGCGTCATGTTCAGGCGGTTATCGCTGCCGGGGGCCGCTGTGGCGGTCGCTGCGAGTTCATGTTTGAGGTGGGCGTCTTCCAGTAGCAGGCGGCTCTTTTCTAGGGTCGCTTCGAGCAGGCTCAGCACCTCGTGCAGTTCCTCGCGGGCGCCGGTCAGGCGGGTGGCATGGCTAATGAAACTATCGCGCTGGGCACTGAGCTGGACGATTGCTGCCTTGAGCTGGGCTAGTTGTTCGGGGGCAGGTGGCTGACCGCCGTCCGCCTGGAGCTGGGCGATAACTGCCAGAGCGGGGCTAGTGAGCTGGGCTGTGACCGCCAGGGTGCGGTCGCGGTGGGTGGTGATCTGCTGCTCTAGCTGGCTAGCCTGGGCCTTGGTGAGTAGCTGGGCTTTTACCTGCTGGGTGTCCTTGAGCTGGGCTTCTTGTAGGGCTCTGTACAGTTCTTCCTGGGCGGACGCCTGGGCTTGGGCCTGCCGCTCCTGGTCGGCGTAGGCGGCGAGCAGGGTGGGCAGCTGCCTGGTCAGCCGGTTGAGGGTGGCGATACGGTCGGCGAAGCCGGGGCCCTGGAGGTGGGGTGCCAGCTCGGCTTCAAGGCTTTCTCTCTGACCGGTGAGCTGGTACAGTTTGGCTTCTTCGCTCGTGTGCTGGCGTTCGGCTTCGGCCAGGTCTGCCCGGCTGGTGTCGAGGGTTTCTTCGGCGGTGGCGATGCGCTGGGCGAGGGCCTTGCGGTGGGCGACCTGAGCCTGGGCCTGGCTGAGACTCTCCTGGGCAGAGGTCAGGGCTGCCCGAGCTTCTTCGGGCTCAGGTGTGCCCTGCTCTACCAGCTGGTCGAGGGTGCTCTGGGCTGCGCTCAGGGCGGCGAGCGCCTGCTGGGCTTCTGCTTCTGCCGCGTCGCGCTGGTGCTTGGCGCGGGTGAGGGCTTCTTCGGTGACAGGTGGGGTGTTCTGGTCGTAGCTGGCGGGGGCGGGATGGTCTGTGGAGCCGCAGACGCTACAGGGTTGGCCGTCGGTGAGCGTTTCGGCCAGGATTTGGGCGGCGGCGTCAAAGCGCTGGCGCTGTAGGGTTTCGGCCTGGGCGGACGCCTTTCGTCGGCTTTCTTCGGCCCCTTGGGAGGCCCGCTGGGCGGCTTCTAGGTTGGTGCGGGCCTGAGTCAGGCGGTCGGCGGCGGTGACCCGGTCACGGGCCTGGGCCTGCAGGGCGCGGGCAGCCTCTTCGCGGGCAGTAGCCTGCTCGGTTTTCTCGTAGTCCTGGCGCTGCTGGGTGAGGCTCTGCTGGGCTTCTTCCAGGGCCTGGGTGAGCTGGGTGCGGCGGGTGGTCAGGCCCTTGAGGTTACTGGTGCTGGCCTGTGCCTGAGCAGCCAGGTTGGCGATGTCTTTTTCTGCCTGCTGGTAGCGGGTGAGCTGGTCGATGTGGGCGCTGGTGAGTTCGCTCAGCTGCTGGCTGGCATCGTCGGTGAGGGTGGTCTCGAGTGCGGCCTGGGCTTGGGTGAGCAGGTCGTATTCGAGGGCGGTTTCGGTGAGGTTTTCCCGGGCGGACGCCAGGAGCCTGCAGGTGCTGCCCAGGTGGGTTTCTGCCCGGTCTGCTGCCTGCTGATAGGCGGTTGCTGCCTGTTCAGCCGCTGTTACCCGAGGCAGAATCTCGGCAACTACCCTGTGTTCTTCGAGGCGGGTACGGCTGGCAGCTATCTGGCTCTCCTCACGTGCCAGGGTTTCCTGTTCCTGGGTGAGATTGAGATAGGTGGCCCAGTCTTTCTGCAACTGGGCGGTTTCGGTGTGCTCGTTTGCCAGTCTTTCGAGGTCGTGGGCGGTTTTATCCCGCCGCTCTTCTAGGCTCTCGGTGAGATCTGCTAGCTGGCTAAGTAGCTGGCGCAGGTGGTCGGGCAGATCCGCTACAGGGGCTGGCGCGGAGTCTTCAGGGGCGGAAGAGCTTTCGGTGCTTTCGTTTACCTCTTGCCCCAGGGCTTGGCGGGCCTGGTCGGCCCGGGCTGCCTGCTCGGCACGTTCTGCCCGCTGCTCTAGCACCCGCAGGTCCTGCTGGGCAGCCTCGGCTGCCGCGGCGGCGTCCTTAGCGTATCTGTGTAGCAGGTCCTGCACCTTCTCGAAGTCCTCGGTGCCAAAGAGCTGCTTGAGCAGCTGCTCCCGCTCCCCGGAGGTAGCAACCAGGAAACGCTGGAACTGCCCCTGGGGCAGCAGCATGACCTGGTTGAACTGTTGGGCGTTGAGGCCCAGCACAGAGAGCATGAAATCGCCGGCGTCCTTGTGGCGGGTGATGGCCGGGTCTGGTTCCCAGCTGCCGGTGGCGGCATCAAACTTCTCGATCAGGGTCTTGGCCTGCTCAGTAGTAATGCCCTCACCGCGTTTCTTGGGGCGCTCGTAGGCCGGGCTACGGTCAATCCGGTAGCGGTCGGTGCCGATGGTGCAGTCCAGTAGCACCCGGGGCTGCACATGGGAGTCAGCAAACCGGGATTTCAAATCGGTGCGCCCCGATGAGGTAGAGCCGTAGAGGGCATAGCAGATGGCATCGAGGATAGATGACTTGCCCGAGCCGGTAGGGCCGTTGAGCAGGAAGATGCCCTCTCGGTTGAGGTCGTCAAAGTCGATGGTGACGGTGCCCGGGAAAGGGCCGTAGGCAGTCAGTTCTAGTCGGTGAATTCGCATTTAGTCGCTCGCTCCCCTGGTACGGGCCTGGTCTAGGACGTCGGTGAAATAGGTGGCTTCAGCCTCGTTAAGGGCACGACCGCGGACGTGCTCGTAGAAAGACTCGCAGATAGCCTGAACGCTCTGGCTCTCGCGGGTGCGGCGGTAGCTATGCTCTTGGCGGTTCTCAGCGCCTTCGGGGGCGAAGAAAAGTTCCTGGACGTGATTGTAGTGGGCTTTGAGCCTATCGAGGGCAGCGGCTGGGCGCTCAACATCGGTCAGGGTAATACTGACAAAAGCCCGACCGTAAGCCTCCACGGTGCTTTCGGCAAGCACCTCATTGAGGGTGCCCTTGAGGGTTTTGAGCACCAGGTGGGTCTGCCAGGCATGTTCGTTCACCTCGATAGTTCCGTCAGGGGCTACGTCGATGATCCAGGCCCCCTTACGGTGGTTTTGCTCGCTGAAAGAATAGGCCAGGAGAGAGCCGGAGTACCTGACGGTATCGGTGATCTTCTGCCGCCCGTGCAGATGCCCCAGGGCTGTGTAGCTGGCAGCGGCAAAGGTGCTCGCTGGCACCTGTTGTACCCCGCCCACCGAGATATCACGTTCTGACTCTGAGGGTTCTGAACCCGTGGCAAAGCAGTGGGCGAGTACCACCGTGGCGGCAACCTGGCGGGTGGCGGCGTCCTCTTCTACCCTCCTCATGGCTTCAGCCAGCACGCTCGCGTGGCTGGCCTCGGTGCCCCAGCGGGCAGCAATCGGGCGCGGCTCTAGGTAGGGTATGCCGTAAAAGGCCACCTCAACGCCCCCGGCGGACAGCAGGACGGGTTGGCCCACCTGGGTTTGCGAGGTCACCAGGTGCACACCCGCAGCACTCAGTAATGAAGAGCCAAAGCCCAGGCGAATAGCCGAGTCGTGGTTACCGCTCGTTGCTACCACCTGTGCCCCGGCCTGCACCAGACGGGTCAGGGTACGGTCAAAAAGTTGCACGGTCTCGGTGCGGGGCTGGGCCTGATCATAGACATCCCCGCTAATCAGCACCACGTTGATGCCCTGTTCTTGAACCAGGGTCACCAGCTCATCGAGTAGCTGCTCGGCATAGGAGTGCAGGGAGGTACCGTGAAAGGTTCGGCCCAGGTGCCAGTCTGAGGTGTGCAAGATACGCATACCACCAGTTTAGTGGTCCCGCTCTTACCCCGCTTTAGAATAGGGAGCATGACTTCTGTTTTTCCTGCCCCCGATGCCCGCTCCCCCGCCTACCGGTCGGCCCTGCGCGGCTCCCTCCTGGGTACCGCCCTGGGGGACGCCCTGGGCTACCCCCTAAAGACCAGCACCGCAGAACAGATTGCTAAGCACTGGGGCGGGCGTACAGGAGCCAACCTCATCGCGGCTATCGCCCGGGAACCCCTGCTCGTTTCAGACGACACCCAGCTCACCCTGGCAACCCTCGACGGACTCACCGAGGTGCTGGAGTGGAACAACGAGGGCCAGGCAGCCGACGAGCTGGCCTGCATCTGGCTAGCCTACCTGCGCTGGTACACCGGCACCGGCCACCCGGTACCCGAAACCGCCCCCTATTCTCTTCCCCGCCCGCTCGATGGGCTTCAGATGATGCGCCAGCAGCGGGGCCCGAGCAAGGCAACCCTGGCAGCCCTTGCCACGGGGGAAATGCAGTTTATCTCTAAAAACATCAATTCGCAGGCACTGGGCACCGGGGCACTCATGCGCTCTGCCCCCTTCGGTTACCTGCCGGTGGCCGATGACGCTACCGTCATCAAGCTATCCGCCCACGCCGCGGCCCTCACCCACGGACACCCCGAGGCCATCATCTCTGCAAGCGCCTACGCCCTGATGATTCGCTATCTGCTGGGCAGCACCAGCCAGGGTACGGGGCAGGCTCCCCGCCCCGGTGTGCTTGAAGCCTGTGCCCAGCAGGTGCTGAACTGGCTGGGCAAGGTGGAGCAAAGCCAGGCCCTACCCGGCGATGCTGCGCTCACCCGCACGGCGCTGGGCACCGCCGTCCGTCTGGCTCAGCAAGAGGCGCAGGTGGCGGACGCCCGCCCCCACTTCGGCGAACTCCTGGTAGCCCCCGATGTGCTCGGCTACGCCCTCTTCCTAGCCCTGCGGGCAGAGGCGGACGTCGCTGCGGAGAAGCTGAGCCAGCAGCAGGCAGTGAGTAAGGCCCTGGGCACTGCGGTGGCTGTCACCGGCGATTCAGATTCAATCGGGGCTCTGGTCGGCTCCATGCTCGGAGCGCTCTGGGGCGACACTGCTTTCTCTGCAGACCTCGCCCCTGCTACCGACGCCGCAGAAGCCCTGAGCCTGGTTGAGGCAGCCTGGTTTAAGCAGCTTGGATTGTAGGTAAGGGCAGGCAGGCTCGCACTCGCTGCGAGCCTGCCTGCCCTTCTTTCCCTAGAGTGCCTAAGCTGCAAGCACCTCGGTGCGGTGGTCCAGGTACCATTCGTCGGCACGTTCCACGGCCAGGCGTTGGATAGCTCCACCCATGCCGTTGCGCATAGTGTAGGCCAGGGACTGGAGCGGTAGCAGGCGGGCCACTATTTTGGCGCGTTCCAGCTGGGTTTCATCGAGCGCCTTAGAGAGGGAATCCCAGCCGTAGAAGTTGCCCAGGGCTGCGTGGTCAACGGCCGCGTCCCCTACCGAGGCGTGGTCCCAGTCAATAACGCCGACCAGTTTGTCGCCGTTCCAGAGAATATTGTGGCCGGCTAGGTCGCCGTGGACGAGAACCGGTGATACGGTTTCTAGGGCCAGGACCCGGTCTATGGCTGCGTGGGCTACCTTCTGGGCGCCGGTGAGCAGCTGGGGTACGACCTGCTCGCGCAGGAGCACCTCCCAGTTATCGCGTCCGCCCCAGTGCTCGTGCACCATGTCGAGGTAGGGCCCGTAGCCGCTGATGTCTACCGAGTGGATAGCTTTGACCAGGGTGGCAAGCTGCTTAGGTGGGGCCGAGCCCTGCAGGCGGGGCTCCCCCTTGATCCAGGTCAGCCCTACTGCGGTGAAGCCGTTTCGGGTGATGACCCGGGTGATGGGCCGGGGTACCGCAAAGGGGAGGTCCTGGGGTAGCCGCCGCAGGATCTCGGTGCGGCGGGCTACCAAGTGCCCGGTCTGCTGGGTTTTGGCGATACGCACACTCAGCTCCGCCCCCATGTTGACGATGATGTGGGCAGAGCCGGTGGTTCGGACGTCCCAGCGGTCGCGGGGAATGTTCAAACCGGCTTGCTCCATCACCGCCGTGACCACGGGAAGAGCCTTCATCTGTTCAATGAATGTAAGGTGCGCTGCCATAGGGTACCTCGTACAGGATTGTTACTGGGCCAGGGCGGCCTGTAGGTGGGGAAGAAGCTTGGCTAAGGCCTGGCTCCGGTGGCTGATGGCATTCTTGACGTCAGCGGGCACCTGGGCGCAGGAGAGGCCAGCGTATTCGCCTGTGAAACCATCGGCTGCCAGGATCGGGTCATAGCCGAACCCGCCCTCGCCGCGGGGCTCACGCAGCAGGGTTCCGGCGAGCTCCCCCTCTTCCACGGCCTCTAGGCCCTCTGGGGTGACCATCGAGGCTGCGCAGACAAAGCGAGCGCGGCGGTGTTCATCGGCGATGTCTGAAAGCTGCGCTAAGAGCAGGTTGAGGTTGGCTTCATCATCTCTGTGTCGGCCGGCCCAGCGGGCGCTGAAAATGCCTGGGGCACCGCCCAACACGTCGACCGACAGGCCAGAGTCATCGGCAATAGCAATCAGGCCGGTAGCAGCAGCTACCGCGCGGGCCTTCAAGAAGGAGTTCTGGGCAAAAGTAACGCCGTCTTCAACCACGTCGGGGGCACCTGCTGCACCGGCGTCAATCACCTCGGTGTCAACGTCCAGCCCCTCGATAGCGCCGCGCAGCATCTCGCGGAACTCGCGTAGTTTCCCCTGGTTGTGGGTGGCAAGAACGATTTTGGCGGGCATTAGTCCTCCAGGGCTTCGCGCTGGATCTGGGCTAGCTGCGCGGTGCCGTGCAGGGCCAAGTCGAGCAGGGAGTTCAGTTCGTCGCGGTCGAAGGGGGCGCCTTCTGCGGTTCCCTGAACCTCAACAAACTTGCCCTCGCCGGTGACGACCACGTTCATGTCGGTCTCGGCGCGCACGTCTTCTTCGTAGGGCAGATCAAGCATGGGTACGCCGTCGATGATGCCCACAGAAATTGCGGCAACTGAGCCGGTGAGGGGCTTAGCCTTGGCCGGGATAATGCCCTGGGCCTGGGCCCAGTTAATGGCGTCGGCCAGGGCGATGTAGGCGCCGGTGATAGCGGCGGTGCGGGTGCCGCCGTCCGCCTGGAGCACATCGCAGTCGAGCACGATGGTGTTCTCGCCCAGCTCGGCGGTATCGATGACGGCGCGCAGGGAGCGGCCAATCAGTCGGGAAATCTCGTGGGTGCGGCCGCCGATCTTGCCCTTGACCGATTCACGGGAGTTACGGGTGTTGGTGGCGCGCGGCAGCATGGCGTATTCTGCGGTGACCCAGCCGGTGCCCTGGCCCTTGAGCCAGCGGGGCACGCCCTCGGTCAGTGAGGCGGTGCAGAGCACCCGGGTGTTGCCGAATTCGATGAGGGCCGAACCTTCGGCGTTCTGTGACCAGCTGCGGGTGACGGTGATGGGGCGGAGCTGGTCGGGGGTGCGGCCGTCGCCGCGCAGGGTGGGTGCTGCCATGTTTTCTGTCATGGTTTCAGCCTAGCGTCTGTTGCCCGGGGCGCACAAAAACACGGGCGCTTTTCTGCGCCCGTGTTGTCTGTACCCAACTTCCTGCACAGGGGTGGCAGTTAGCTCCCCTGGTGGCGGCTAATGACGTTCAGGGTAGTGGTCTGCGGGTTGCTGGCATATTCCTCGGGGCTACGGCGGGGGTTGACCCGGTAAGTTGCCGAGGCCTCAGCCACCGATATCGGCCCGTCAAAAACGCTCTTGGCTTCGGCCAGAGCAACAGCGGGGTCGTTCCAGATGGGCAGGTGGGTAAGCAGCAGGTTGCGGACGCCTGCCTCAGCTGCCGCATCACCGGCGCGTTTGCCGGTCAGGTGGATACCGCGCAGGGCATCGTCGCGACCCTCCTGGTAGGCAGCTTCGCAGAGGAAGAGGTCGGCGTCGCGGGCTGCTTCAATCAGACCGATGCAGGAGTCGGTGTCGCCGGAGTAGGTGAGCACGGTCTTGCCCTCACCGGTTTCGCACTCGATGCGCAGGGCGTAGGGCTCCTTGGTGGGGTGTACGACCACGTGCGGGGTCACGGTGAAGGGGCCAATTTTGACCTCAGCGTGGTTGTTCCACTCGTGGAACTCGAACTCGGTGTGCATGCCCGGTTCGATGGGCAGGCCGTGGGTGTTGACCAGGTACTGGTGGATATCGCTGGGCCCGTAGAGGGGAATGGGGCCCTTAGACCAGCCGTTAGGGTTCCACTTGACCGCCACGTGCAGCCCTGAGAGATCGATGCAGTGATCGGGGTGCAGGTGGGAGATCAGGATGGCATCGATATCTTCGAGGTTGATGTGGGACTGAAGGGTGCCCAGGGCGCCGTTGCCCATATCGACGATAATGCGCCAGGTCTTGCCCAGGTCATCAATGGTCGAGACCATGTAGCAGCTGGCCGCTGCATTGGGCCCGGGGAAGGAGCCGGTACAGCCTATGACGGTCAATCGCATCAGTGGCCTTCCTTTTTCTGTGTGTGCCTGTGTGTTAGGGAGTGTCTGTGGTGATGGTAATGCGCGGGGTGGTGACGGACGGGGCGATGAGTTCGGGAGGAACGACGGCCAGGGAGCCGGTGGGGAATCGTTCTGCCACCGAGTTGGTGTGGCGCACATTGGCGACCTCGGGGCCCAGGAAGCGGCGGGCTAAGTGCTCGAAGGTTTCGGTTTCACCGGTGGCCAGGAATTCGTGGGAGGGCGGCAGGGCGGCAGGGCGTTCTAGCCCGGCTCTCAGCAGGGCCTTGTAGACGTCCTTAGCCGACTCTTCCGAGGACGACACGAGGGTGACGTCGTCCCCCATGATGTAGGAGATGACGCCGGTGAGCAGGGGGTAGTGGGTGCAGCCCAGCACCAGGGTATCGACCCCGGCCTCCTTGAGAGGAGCCAGGTATTCTTCGGCGGTCTCAAGTAGCTCGGGGCCGCTGGTGATGCCCTTTTCAACGAACTCTACGAAGCGGGGGCAGGCCACAGAGTAGATTTCAAGGTCACTCATGACCGAGAAGGTGTCTTCATAAGCCCGGGAGGTCACGGTAGCTTCGGTGGCGATGACGCCAATTTTACGGTTGCGGGTTGCCGCCACCGCTCGGCGAGCTGCGGGCTGAATAACCTCAACCACCTGAATACCGTACTTGCGGGTGTAGCGCTCGCGGGCGTCCCGCAGCACAGCGGCCGACGCCGTGTTGCAGGCAATCACCAGGAGCTTGACCCCGGAGTCCACCAGCTCGTCCATGATGCGCAGGGCGTGGGCGCGCACCTGGGCGATGGTCAGGGGGCCGTAGGGGCCGTGGGCGGTGTCGCCCACGTAAATCACCGACTCGTGCGGTAGCTGGTCCATGATGGCGCGGGCAACGGTCAGGCCTCCTACTCCCGAATCGAACACGCCAATGGGGGCGCTTGCGGTGGGTTCGGCAAGCACCTGACTGCCCCAGGGGGTTACGAGTTTCGGGTTGGTTTCGCTCATTACACACCTGACATTAGCTAAAGGTTGAAGAAAACTGTAGAGTGCCCATCGCAGCGACAGGCTTTTGAGCGGACTATCACGCCCCGGCGCCCGCGCGGGGCGTCATAATCGGTCACGAAAGATTGCTTAGGGGGCGGACGGCCCTGCCCCGGCCTCGTCCAGGCCCAGCAGGAGGCTTTGCATGAGGCTTTCTTGCAGCCAGGTGACGAAGTTGTAGAGCAGGGCCATGTAGTCTTCGGTGCTCTCTACGCTGCCCCAGTCGGTGTGTTCGCCAATGCGGTCGGCGTCGTCTGCACTGTTGATTCCAAGGCGGGTGCCAAGGGTCAGGCGCACGTCGTTGAGGGCAGCGGCCCAGCTATTAGCCCGCTCGGTATCTAGCCGCACAACCCCGGCCTGCAGGTCCATGGAGGCCTGGGTGAGGTGTTCAATTTTGGCCCGGCGTAAGGAAAGGTCGGTGAAGCGGCGGTATTCATCGGCGACTTCCGGGTCATCACTCGCCACCGGCAGCATACGGGCAACAGCAGGGTCACTGGGCACGCTAGCGGTCTCAGAAATCCCCACCAGGGCCGCCAGGGGATCGGCGTTGGGGTCTTCTTCCGGCTCCAGTGCCAGGGCGACGTCCTCAAACAGGCGGGTGAGCACCTGTACCTCTTCGGGAGTAAAACGGGCGGTAATGCCACGGGAGGTTGGGGTGAAGGGTTCAGCCATAAGACTATGCACCTGCCTGCTCGATGGTTGCCCACAGGCCCCAGGTATGCAGGGCGGTGGTGTGCCGTTCGGCTTCTTCTTTGGAGCCGCTAAAGACGGTGGCCTTGCCTTCGGTGTGTACCTGCATCATGAGCTGGTGGGCTTTTTCGGTGCTGTAGCCAAACTGGGTTCGCAGCACATAGGTCACGAAGCTCATCAGGTTAACCGGGTCGTCCCAGACAATGACCGCCCAGGGCAGGTTGAGCTGGGTACTCTCGTCTAGGGCTAGATCGAGCTCAAGATCTGCCAGGGTGTCGGTGGCTGAGGCAGCCGAAGGCATAGGGCGTACTCCTTAGGTCATTTGTACCTTATCTATCATAGGGCTCTTCTTTCTCTGTGCCCTAGCTCGTTCACTTTCGGGGCAAGCAGAACTGCCGCGGTGGGGCTGGGCTTAGGTGCGGTCAAAAGGATAAAGTTATACCCGTGACTCAAAAAACTTCCCTCCTCACCGACCACTACGAGCTGACCATGGTGCAGGCTGCCCTAGCCTCAGGCGCTGCCCACCGGCGCACCGTCTTCGAGGTTTTCACCCGCAGGCTTTCGGGCGGACGCCGCTACGGCATCTTGGCAGGCACCGGCAGGTTGCTTGAGGGGCTAGAGAACTTCCGCTTTGATACCGAAGAGCTGGGGTTTTTAGCCTCCCGTAAGGTGGTCAACGAACAGACCCTGGATTACCTTGCTAACTTCCGTTTTTCCGGTTCTATCCAGGGCTATGCCGAGGGCGAGGTTTTCTTCCCTCACTCCCCCGTCTTGCAGGTTGAGGCGTCCTTTGCAGAGGCCTGCCTGCTAGAGACCTTTATTCTCTCCATCCTTAACTTTGACTCTGCCGTCGCTACCGCTGCCTCCCGTATGACGGTTGCCGCAGGTAAGCGCCCCTGCCTTGAGATGGGCTCCCGCCGGGCGCACGAGCAGGCTGCTGTATCTGCCGCCCGCGCCGCCGTCATTGCCGGCTTTACCGCCACCTCGAACCTTGAGGCCGGCCGCCGTTACGGGCTCCACACCGTCGGCACCAGCGCCCACGCCTTTACCCTGCTCCACGACTCCGAGCGCCAGGCTTTTGAAGCCCAGCTAGCCTCCCTGGGCCTGGGGACCACCCTGCTGGTCGACACCTACGATGTTGAACAAGCCGTGAACCTGGCCGTTGAGCTGGCAGGGAAGGAGCTGGGTGCCGTCCGCCTGGATTCTGGTGACCTGGTTGCCCAGGCCCAGAAGGTGCGCGAGCAGCTCGATGCCCTGGGCAACACCGGCACCAAGATTACCGTGACCAGTGACCTGGACGAGTACGCCATCGCGTCCTTAGCTGCCGCCCCCGTCAACGCCTACGGGGTGGGCACTAAGCTGGTCACCGGCTCCGGGGTTCCTACCTCTTCCATGGTTTATAAGGTGGTTCTGCGTGAGAACTCCCAGGGAGTGATGGAGCCTGTCGCTAAGACTTCTTCGGGTAAGGCATCTGTGGGCGGCAAGAAAACCGCCGTCCGCCGTCTTGATGCCGCCGGCACCGCCACGGCCGAAGTGGTGGGGCTCGATATTGAGGCTCCTGCTGACTCCAACGACCGACCCCTCATGGTAGACCTGGTGGTCGACGGGCAGATCCAGCCCGGCTTTACCGAGGCTGAGGGCGTGCGCCGAGCTGCCGAGCGTCATGCCCGCTCCCTCACGGAGCTGCCGGTAGCCGCTACCCGTCTCTCCCCCGGCGACCCGGTCATTCCCACAGAATTTGTCTCTTAAGAAGAAGGATCACACGATGTCAAAAGCACTCATTATTGTTGATGTTCAGAACGACTTTTGCCAGGGCGGCTCGCTTGCTACCGAGCATGGCGCAGAGGTTGCTGCCCTCATTAGCGAGTATGTAGAGAATCACCACGGCGACTACGAGGCGATTGTCGCAACCCAGGACTGGCACGTTGACCCCGGCACCCACTTCTCTGAGAACCCCGATTTCAAGGACTCCTGGCCGGTGCACTGCAAGGCCGAGAGCCACGGTGCCGAGCTACACGAGAATCTCGATACCGACTACATCGAGGCATACTTCCGCAAGGGCGAGTTTGAGGCCGCCTACTCGGGTTTTGAGGGCCTGCTGGCTCCCGAGGATTCTGTGATGACCGGTGAGCGCGAGGCTGGTGCCCCGGCCCAGGACGATACACCCAAGGTGTCGTTGGATGACTGGCTGGCTGAGCGCGATATTACCTATGTTGATGTGGTGGGTATTGCCACTGATTTTTGCGTGAAGGCTACTGCGCTGGATGCGGTGGATGCCGGCTACGAGACCCGTGTGCTGCTTGATTTGACGGCCCCGGTTGATGAGGACGCCCTCGATGAGGTGAGCGATGAGCTTGAGGACGCCGGGGTAACGGTCGCCGAGGTGCTCTAGGCTCTCTAATTCTTGAAAGAATGATGAGGGGCGCCCCTACCTGTAGTGGTGGGGGCGCCCCTTTTTGTGCCCTTGGGTTTAGCGAAATTGCTGGGCCAAAGAAATAGCTTCATGGGCAAGACGCCCGGCGAGTTCGCGATCGCCCGCTTCGACTGCCTGCCAGTAGCGTATCTTGAGGGCCAGGTAGTCCCGGCGGAGGCTGATTCGCGCCAGCTTCTATCAAAAGACGCCACTCTCACTGCAAAAAGCGCCGAGACCTACTTACGCCCTACAAACCAGTCCTGCAGTTTGTCCAGACGGGCCTGGAGCTGTTCTGCTGAGGCCTGGGCGACGGCGGGCCCGCCGCAGATTCGGCGTAGTTCGTTGTGGATAGAGCCGTGGGGTTTGCCGGTGCGGGCTGCCCAGGCGGCAACATTTTTAGCTAGCTTGTTGCGCAGGTCTTTGAGCTGGCGGTGGTCGACGACCTGGGGGGCGGCGGACACCGGTCGGCGGGAGGCGTGGTCTTTTTGGCGGGCGCGGAGCAGGGTGCCTACCTGGTCGGCGTCGAGTAGGCCGGGGATGCCGAGGAAGTCTTGTTCTTCGTCGGAGCCGACTTCCAGGCCGCCGGTGGAGAATTCGGCGCCGTCGAAGAGGACGCCGTGGAAGGAGGCCTGAGAGCCGATGGCTTCGAATTTGCCGCGGGTGAGCTGGTCGCTGGCGACTTCTTCTTTGTTGGCTTCTTCGATGAGGTGGTCGTCTAGGCCTTCGTTGAGGGGGTCGATGACCTCATCGGTTGTGCCCTTGCGGTCGAGGGCGTGGTCGCGTTCGGTTTCCATTTCGTTGGCCAGCATCATGAGCTGGGGTACGGAGGGCAGGAAGACCGAGGCGGTTTCGCCGCGTTTGCGGGAGCGGACGAAGCGGCCGATGGCCTGGGCGAAGAAGAGGGGGGTGGAGGTTGAGGTGGCGTAGACGCCGACGGCTAGGCGGGGGACGTCCACGCCTTCGGATACCATGCGCACGGCGACCATCCAGCGGGCGAGTCCGGCGGAGAATTCTTCGATGTTGTTGGAGGCTTCTTTGTCGTCGGAGAGAATGAGGGCGGGTTTTTCGCCGGTGATTTTTTGGAGCTGTTTGGCGTAGGCGCGGGCGTCGGCGTGGTCGGTGGCAATAACGAGGCCACCGGCGTCGGGGACGGTGCGGCGTACTTCGGTGAGGCGTTTGTCGGCGGCGGCGAGTACGGTGGGGATCCATTCACCGTCGGGGTTGAGGGCGGTGCGCCAGGCCTGGGCGGTGACGTCCTTGGTGAAGCCCTCCCCTAGGTTGGCTGCCATTTCTTCGCCGGCGGAGGTGCGCCAGCGCATCTGGCCGGAGTAGGCCATGAAGATGACGGGGCGCACGACGTGGTCTTTGAGGGCGGGGCCGTAGCCGTAGGAGTAGTCGGATTTGGAGCGGCGGATGCCGTCGGCGTCTTCTTCGTATTGGACGAAGGGAATGGCTGCAGTGTCGGAGCGGAAGGGGGTACCGGTGAGGGCTAGACGGCGGGTGGCTGGTTCGAAGGCTTCGCGCAGGCCGTCGCCCCAGGAGAGGGAATCGCCGGCGTGGTGGATTTCGTCCATGATCACCAGGGTGCGGCCGTTTTCGGTGCGGGCCCGGTGCAGCATGGGCTTGTTGGCGACCTGGGCGTAGGTGAGGGCGACGCCCTGGTAGCCGCGGCCCATGGTTCCGTCTGAGTTTTTGAAGTTGGGGTCGATGGAGATGCCGACGCGGGCGGCTGCGTGCGGCTGGTGCGGGAGGTCAGAGACCGCAGGAGGCGGGAGGGAGAAAAAGATGAGGGCATGCTGGCTACTCGGGTAGTGGTGTAGTTACTGTGTTCAACCTTATCGTGATTCTGCCCTGGGCTAGAACTAGGGCAGGCGTGCCCGTGCATCGGCTGAGCTTTGGCACCATAGACAGTAGAGATATTTGTCGCTGTGAAAGGAAGGCCCAATGGCCGGGATTGACGATCAGAACCTACCCGCTTCGGTACGGAACGCTCTGGATCTGGGGGCTACGAGTTCGGCAGGTTCCAGCGCTGAGCCTGCTGAGGAGAGCGCCGCAGCCAGCTGGCGACTGGATGTAACCGATGTGGCCCAGTTCCAGCAACTGGTGCAGGAGTCCAACCGGGGTGCCGTGATTTTTGCCCTGTGGGCGCCCCACTCACCGGCGTCAGTCCAGATGCTGGAGCAGGTCGAGGCCCTGGTGAATTCTGCTGGTGGCAATCTGCTGCTGGCTGCCGCCGATATCACCAAGACCCCCGAAATCGGTCAGGCCTTCCAGATTCAGGGCGTGCCTGCGGCGGTGGCTGTGCTCGCTGGCCGTCCGGCCCCGCTCTTCAACGGCCCCGTTGAGCCCCAGGCTTTGACCGAGGTACTGGGGCAGGTGCTACAGCTCGCCGCCCAGCAGGGTCTGCCCGGTGGATTTGAGCCGGTACTGTCGGAGGCCGAGAAGCCCCTTCCGCCCCTGCACCGGGAAGCTATCGAGGCGCTGGACCGGGGTGATTACCAGGGAGCAGAAGCTGCCTACACCCGCGCACTCAATGAGAATCCGGGGGATACGGACGCTAAAATCGGCCTGGCTCAGGTTCATCTGCTCCACCGCGTCTCAACCCTGAACCTGGCAGAAGAACGCCAGAAAGCTGCCGCCGACGCTACCGACGTGCAGGCCCAGCTCAACGTTGCCGACCTAGATGTAGCTGGCGGGCACGTGGAGGACGCCTTCAACCGTCTTATTGCCCTCTTCAAGGCTGTAGACGCGGAGACTAAAACCATGGTGCGCGGACGCCTGCTGGAACTTTTCGAGGTTGTAGGCTCAGCTGACCCTCGCGTCACAAAGGCCCGTTCAGCCCTGATGATGGCTCTTTTTTAAGGAATCACCCTAGCGGGGGAGGGAAAGACTCGTGATGCTAGCTACAGTGGAGATATGGTACATGAGAACCTTCCCCCGCAGAATGAACGTTACGACCAAACCCACAACCGGCCTGAAGAGGCACTCGGCGGTGGCTTTACTGAGCCAGTTTCAGTGCCGGTAGAAGCTGAAGTGGCAGAGGCCAGCAGGGGCAGCGCAGCCCTGGAGATCACCAACCTGGTGAAGGTCTTTGGCCAGCAAGCCGCGGTAGACGGAGTCAACCTCACCGTGCCCAGAGGCTCCTTCTACGGGCTGGTAGGGCGCAACGGCGCAGGTAAGACCACCACCCTCTCCATGGCAACAGGCCTGCTCAAGCCCACCGCCGGGCAGGTACTGGTGGGTGGTCTGGACATCTGGGCCAACCCCCTAGATGCTAAACGCCGGGTGGGTGTGCTGCCCGACGGCGTCCGCCTCTTCGACAAGCTCACCGGCGAGCAGCTCCTCACCTACGCCGGCCGCCTGCACGGGCTCGATAAGGCAACCGTGGCTGAGCGAACCCGCGACCTGCTCACGGTTATGGACCTGACCGGGGCCGCCGGCCGCAAGGTCGCCGACTACTCAGCCGGTATGACCAAGAAAATTGCCCTGGCCTGCGCCATGATCCACGCCCCCTCCCTGCTGGTGCTCGATGAGCCCTTCGAAGCGGTCGACCCGGTCTCGGCCTCGAACATCCAGGATATTCTCAAGGCCTATGTGGCAGGCGGCGGAACCGTCATCATCTCCTCCCACGTCATGGACCTGGTACAGCGCCTGTGCGACCACGTTGCCATCATAAACGCCGGCCGTATTTTGGCCTCTGGCACCGTGGAACAGGTGCGCGGCGGCGTATCGCTAGAAGAGCGGTTTGTTGAACTGGTGGGCGGACGCGTTGTATCGGAGGGAATCTCATGGTTGCAGTCCTCCTAAAACTCAAACTCGACCACTTCCTCGCTATCTTTCGCAACGGGAACGCCTGGGCTATCGTGGGCCTGGTCTTTGGCCTGCTCTACGGGCTCGGCGCCCTAGTGGGCGTGGCCGGTTTAGGTTTCACCCTGCAGAACCCCGCCGACTCCCTACTGATTCTGGGGGTGGCAGGGGGTCTGTTGACCCTGGCCTGGTGGCTGATACCCCTGGTTGCAGCCGGTGCTGACCCCACCCTTGACCCTGAGCGCCTCGCCCCCTATCCCATTACCGTCCGCCAGCTCATGGGCGGCCAAGCCCTGGGGGCTCTGATTGGGGTGCCCGGTGCGCTGACGGTACTAGCCGTCCTGGCTCTGATAACCTCCAACTTTTACTCGCTAGCGGCTACCCTGGCTTTCATCCCGGCAGGTTTACTGGGCCTTGCCCTTGCCATTCTGGGCGGACGCCTGACCGCGGTAGCCTCTATACCCGTCCGCTCGCGACGCTCAGTGAGTAACGCCCTCACTCTTCTCGCCTTTGCGGCCCTGATCTTTGCCGGGCCCCTGATGCTGGCGACTATCACGGGCATCACCAGCAACACCGAGCAGCTCCGGCAGATTCTCGGCTACCTGCTGTGGACTCCTGTAGCCTCAGCCTGGGCTATTGCCCCGCAGGTAGGAGCCGGCCACTACGGCCTCGCTCTAGCTCTTACCGCGCTCACCCTGGTCTACTGTGCCCTGGGCTGGTTCATCTGGCAGTTCTTTGCGGCTAAAACAATGGCCAGCGTGGGAGATTCTGCCGGAGTGCAGGACGAAGGCAAAACCCTGGCCCAGGGTAACCTGGGGCTTCTTGGGCGCTTCCCGGCCACCGTGCGCGGGGCTATCGCCGCCCGTACCCTCGATATGATGCTCCGGGATTCCCGGGCCAACCTCAACGTGCTTATGATGCCGCTCATGTATATCTTGATGGTTTTTATCTCGGGAAGCTTTATCGTCTCAACGAACGGGGTAGAGGAAGAGATGACGAACCCCATGGCCTTCGTCATGGCGGTTGCCTTCATACCGGCTATGGCAGGCTACTCCCAGTCTGCCCTGGCTTCTTTTGAAGGCTCGGCTTTCTCCCTGCATGCCCTCTCACCCCTGCGCGGCATTGACGACAGGCTGGGGCGGGCCTACGGCATGATGCTGCTCTACCTGCCCATGATTGTGTTGGGCACCCTGACCTTTGCTTTCCTGACCGGTTACGCTGCCTGGGCCCTTCCTCTGCTGGTGAGCGCCCTGGGAACCTACTTCATCGCTAACGGCATGGCCAACTACCTCGACACCGTATTCAACGCTCCTGTGGCGCCACCGGGAACCAGCCCCTGGAAGACCCCGGAACAGCCAGACGGTATGGCTAAGACCATGGCACGGGGCTTTATCATCTTTATCCCCATGGCTCTCTCCTTGCCGTCCCTCATCGGTATGGGGGCCACAGCTATTGTCGGTAGCCTGCTCTGGTTCTGGTTGGGTGCCCTCGCTACCGCTCTCATCGGGGCGGCAGCCTTCTACTTGGGCGTCCGCGCCGGAGCGAAAAACTACGAACGGCACGTAGCAGACATATACCAACGAGTAGCCCGCTACAGCTAACCCACCCTTCAGCCTGCTACAAGCAAGCAACCCCACCAGCGGCGTCCGGACTCTGCCCCACAGCAGGAGCCGGACGCCGTCTTGACGGGGGCATTACACTGGAAGACAAGACCAACCTGCTCTGAATCTCAAGGAGACCCGGCATGTCATCGATTCCCGGCATCGAAGACCCCTTCCCCGAAACTGCCCACTCCGGCGGCACCGCCCTGCTGGAACGCGAAGAAGTCCAGAACGTCGAACCCGGCGACCACGAACGCTTCGCCCACTACGTGCGCAAAGAAAAAATCATGGAGTCCGCCCTCACCGGCAAGCCCGTGCGCGCCCTCTGCGGCAAAAAGTGGACCCCCGGCCGCGACCCCGAAAAGTTCCCCGTCTGCCCCGAATGCAAGGAAATCTATGAGGGCCTTGCACCCGGCGACAACGACGAAAACTAACACACCATCACTCGCTCAGACTCTAAGGAAACACACATGACCTCACGCCGTACCCTGGCCACAGCCGGTCTCTGGGCGGCGCCCGTCGTCGCGTCCTCAGCCCTTGTGCCCGCCTACGCCGCTAGCACCAGCGTCATTACCCCTACTCTGACTGTACGCTGGGGGCTCTTCTCCCAGGTCGCTATCGAGGACGCAAGCGCCGGCTACAACACCAAGGTCGGCCTAGCCTCAACCTTCGGTGGCACCAGCAACACCAGCGGTGACGTGCAGTTTGACGACTCCACCGGCCGCATTACGGACGGCGCAACAGGCCTGGTCGCCAACGGCGAGGGTACCTTCACCCCCGGCGGTAGCCTGGGCGGCTTCAACTCCGGCACCTACGGCGGCACCGGCCTCTGGTTCTCCAGCCCCGAAGACACCACCGGAGCACCCGTAGAGGGCACCGCCGTCCTTGCCGCAGGAGCCTCCTTCCGCCTGGACTACGTGGTCACCTTCCCCGATGGCTGGGACCCTTTCCCCATCGACAGCGTCCGTGATGGCGAAACCCGCCACCTGGTCAAGCAGAGCGGCGGCAGCGCCGTAACCGCCACCGGCGTCAACAGCGCAGAGATGACTGCCGTCTACGGCACCCAGGCAACCAACGGCCAGCAGCAGACCGTGAGCGTCACCTACACCACCAACGAGGCCATCACCCTCACCTCCGACGGCTCAAGCACCTCAACCCTGGCCCAGCTGCTGCTCAGCCAGGCCCCGGTCTACTACGGGGACAACCCCGAAGCCGACTTCGAGGCCGTCCTGACCGTAGTCTCGGGCGCCATCGTCATCAGCGCCACCGACGGCCGATCTGAAACCATCAACCTTGCCGGTCAGACCCTGAGCAACCTGCTACCCGCCCTGCCGGTAGCCTAGTCAACCAGACTCATCGAGAGATGACTCATAGCCCCATTCGCTCCCGAATGGGGCTAAACTTTTGTGGTGCCCAAAAACCTTGAGGGCAGCCACAGAGGGAAGGGAAGATACGAGATGAACGACAGCCAGCTACCACTCTTCGGCGAAGGTTCCAACCCGCCCCTGCC